>JAMLGI010000021.1 GCA_023958085.1 Solirubrobacterales bacterium
CGGGTGGGGGTGGCGTTCGCCGACGGGCTTCGTGAGGGCGGGGTCGCGGCAACCGCAAAACACTTCCCCGGCCTCGGTGCGGCAGGTGAGAACACCGACTTCGCGGTTCAGCGGATCCGGATCTCGAAGGAGAAGCTGCGGCGGGTTGATCTGGTTCCGTTCCGGCGGTTCGCCGCTTCCGGCGGGGAGCTGGTGATGGTCGGCACCGCGATCTATCCGGCGTTCGGCCGCAAGCCGGCCGCGTTCAACCGGCAGCTCGTGGTCGGCGAGCTTCGTCGGCGGCTGCTCTTTTCCGGGGTCACGATCACCGACTCGCTGGGAGCGACCGCCGCCCGGGCCTACGGGGGTCCCGGCAAGACCGCGGTCGCCGCCGCCCGGGCCGGGATCGACCTGATGCTCTACAGCGACTGGCGGGAGGCGCTACGTGGCCAGCGGGCGATGACCCGAAAGCTCCGCGCCGGCAAGGTCCAGCGGATCGAGTTCAGGGGAGCCGTCGTCCGGATCCTCGCGCTGCGAGCAACTCTCCGCCACGCCGGCTGAACTATCGAACCGGTTCCTCCGGGCCAGCGTCTCTGACGAAACCAGTTGAAATTGCGGATATCTCGGATATAATCGGCTCATGGCCAAGGTACTCGTGTCAATGGACGACCGTCTCCTGAAGCGGCTTGACCGTGCTGCGCAATCTCAGGGCAAGAGTCGTTCGGCGTACTTGGCGGACCTGGCCGAGGCCGACTCCCTCAGGCAGACGGGGCAGGGCAAAACACCCGGAGCAAGAGCTGCTCTCAGCCGTCTGGATGAGCTGTTCGCCGACTCACCGTCTGGTGACTCGACCGACCTGATTCGTGAAGATCGCGACCGCCATTGAGCGAGGTAGTCCTGGATTCATCAGTCGTTCTCAAGTGGTTTCGTTCAGACAACGAACGTCACCTGGCCGCGTCGCGCCAGTTGCGTCGGCGCTTCGAGCAGGGAGAGCTGCGAGTCCTGGTTCCGCCACTGCTCTTCCTCGAAATTCTGAACGTTGCGGCCAGGAAGTGGGACTGGGATGAGCGGAAGCTGGCCCAACTCGCGGCAACCCTGCCCGAGCTGAGGTTCGAGGTAGTTGAACCGGCCCTGGAATCGATCGCCCTCTGGGCCTCTCGCGGCCTGACCGCCTACGACGCCACCTACATCGCGGTAGCCGAAGATTCCGGCACAAAGCTGGTCACCGACGACACTGGAATTCAGGAACTCGCACCGGCCCACTCGACTGCCCTGGGTAGTTGATGAAGTCCGGGCGCCCTCGCCTTCGGTGTCGCTTCAGGCTCCGGGGCCAGGATCAGTGGCCGGTCCAGCGGGGTTTTCTCTTTTCGCCGAAGGCGGTGATGCCTTCGAGGAAGTCGGCCGAGGTGAAGCAGGATTCACGCAGGGCAACCAGCTCCGCGACCTGTTCCTCGCTGAGCACCGGGTTCTCGACGATCAGCCCGATCGCCTGCTTGTTGCCCTTCATCGAGAGCGGGGCGTTGGCTGCCACCCGGGCGGCGAAGGCGGTCGCCTCCTCGTCGAATCCGGCTTCGATCACCCGGTTGACCAGGCCGATCTGCTCGGCCCGATCGGCGCTCAGCATGTCGCCGGTGAAGAAGAGTTCGCGGGTGCGGGGCAGACCGATCGTGCGGATGAAGCGGATCAGTCCGGTGTGACCGTAGATCAGCCCGAGCTTTGCCGGGGGCATGCCCAGCTTCGCCCCCGGGGCGGAGATCCGGAGGTCACAGGTGACCGCCATCTCCAGTGCCCCGCCGAGGCAGTGGCCGTTCAGGGCAGCCACGGTCGGCCACGGGAAGTCCTCGATCGCGTCGAGGGCGGCGGTGAAGGGATGGGCGACCAGGGCCTCGGCATCGGTCTCGAAGCTCTCGGCCGGAATGTCGCCGATGTCGTAGCCGGCTGAGAAGACCGGGTCCTCGCCGGTGATGATCAGGCAGCGCACCTCGATGCCCCGGTCGAGGCGGGGAACGGTTGCGGTGATCGCATCCAGGATTTCGTGGTCCAGCGCGTTCCGCTTCTTCGGATTCGAGATCGTCAGCCGGGCGACCGCTTCGGCCGGGAAGTCGAGCCGGAGCTTTTCGCTGCCGGTCTCGACCGAGGTCAGTTCGTCGCTCATGACAGCCGGGCCGACCGGGGCGGCTACTCGAGCACGATCAGGACGTCGCCTTCGGTCACGGACTGGCCCTCCTCGCAGAGGATCTCCTTGACCACGCCGTCGTCCTCGGACTCGACCGGGATCTCCATTTTCATCGACTCGAGGATGATCACCTCGTCCTCATCGGAGACTTCGTCTCCGACCTTGACCAGGATCTTCCAAACGTTGCCGGTGATGTGAGCTTCGATGTTCGCCATGGGCCCGGACTCTATTTCACGCCACCCAACCGGGCATCAAAGGCCAGACAACCACCCCACCCCTTCCGGTTCTGGAGCCGATTGTGGCGGCCATGTGGCCCAAATCGGCTCCAGAAACCAAGGCTGGCCCCCGGACGATGTTCTGGAGCCGATAGTGGCGGCCATTTGGCCCAAATCGGCTCCAGAACGTTTAGGGTTGCCGCGATGGGGGGCGTCGATCATCAGTCACTCGCCGTGCTGGTCGCAGCCCGCAACGAAGCCGACGTGATCGGGGCGACGATCACGGCGCTCCGCGACGCCTTCCCCGGCGCCGCGATCTGGGTGGCCGATGACGCTTCCGAGGACGGAACCGGCGATCTCGCCCTGGAGGCCGGGGCCCGACTCGTGCGACGGGGGCGCTCCCACGGCAAGGGCGGCAACCTGACCGCCTGCGCCGAGGCAGTGCTCTCCGAACCCGACGTGCCGGCCACCGTGCTGCTCTGCGACGGAGACCTGGCCGCATCGGCAGGCAGACTTGCCCCGCTGGTCGAGGCGGTTCAGGCCGACGACTGCGACCTCGCCGTGGCCACCTTCGCGAAACGGGTCGGCGGCGGATTCGGTTTCGCGGTCGGCTTCTCCGCCTGGGCGATCAGGAACCGCTGCGGGGCGGAGCCGAAAGCTCCGATCTCCGGCCAGCGGGCGATGCGACTCGAGGTGCTTCGTGCAACCCTGCCCTTCGCGCCGCGGTACGGCATGGAGACCGGAATGACGATCGACGCGGTCCGGGCCGGCTACCGGCTCGGTGAGTACGAACTCGACCTCGCCCACCGGGCAACCGGCCGGACGCTCCGGGGGTTCCTCCACCGGTTTCGCCAGCTGGCCGATTTCATCGGTGTCTGGTGGTCCCGCCGAGGAAACCGGGGGCCGAACGGGAAAGGGATCACGTGATCCTCGCGATCGATCAGGGCACCACCGGTTCGACCGCGCTCGTGTTCGACGACGACGGCGGGATCGTCGGCCGCGGCTACGCCGAGTTCGGCCAGTACTTTCCCGAGCCGGGTTTGGTCGAACACGATGCCGGCGAGATCTGGGGTGTGACCAGATCGGTAGCGGCGAGAGCGCTGGCCGGCGCCGGGATCGACGGGACCGGTCTCGATGCGATCGGGATCACCAACCAGCGGGAAACGGTGGTCGGCTGGGACCCGGCCACCCTCAGGCCGATCCACAACGCGCTGGTCTGGCAGGACCGGCGCGGTGCCGGCCGCTGCGACGAGCTCCGGGCCGAGGGAGTCGAGCCACTGGTGCGGGAACGGACCGGGCTGGTGCTCGACCCGTACTTCTCGGCGACCAAGATCGAGTGGATGCTGCAGAACGTCGAGGGGGCCGACCGGGCCCGATTCGGCACGATCGACTCCTGGCTGGTGCAGAAACTCTGCGGCGAGCACGTGACCGAGCTGACCAACGCCTCCCGGACCATGCTTTTTGACACCGCCCGGCTCGACTGGGATCCGGACCTCTGTGAACTGTTCGGGGTGAACCGTGACTCGCTGCCGACCGTGCGGCCATCGGCCGGGATCTTCGGGGTGACCACCGAGTTCGGTGGGGAGGTTCCGGTGGCCGGAATCGCCGGGGACCAGCAGGCGGCGCTGTTCGGGCAGGCCTGCCTGTCACCCGGGGCCGGAAAAAGCACCTACGGCACCGGTAACTTCGTGCTGCTGAACGCCGGGTCGGAGCGGCCCGATCCGGGGGAGGGGCTGCTGGGGACGATCGCCTGGGGGATCGGGGATGAAATCACCTATGCGCTCGAAGCCTCGATCTTCGTTACCGGCTCCGGGATCCAGTGGCTCCGGGACGGTCTCGGCATCATCAAGCGGGCCGAGGAAACCGAGGCGATGGCCGCCTCGCTCGACTCGAACGACGGGGTCTTCTTCGTGCCCGCCCTGACCGGGCTCGGATCTCCCTGGTGGGATCCATACGCCCGCGGCACCCTGGTTGGCCTGACCCGCGGCACCGGTCGGGCCCACGTTGCCCGGGCCGCGCTGGAGGCGATCGCCTACCAGACGGCCGATGCGGTTTCGGCCCAGGAGAACGCCTCGGGCAAACGGCTGGACCGGCTCCGGGTTGACGGCGGGGCGGTGGCCAACCGGTGGCTGATGCAGTTCCAGGCAGATCTGCTCGGGGTGCCGGTCGAGGTCCCGGTGATCACCGAGACGACGGCTTTCGGTGCGGCCGGCCTGGCCGCGGTCGGGATCGGCCGTTGGGACCGCAATGGGGTCGCCGCCAGGTGGCGTTCGCAGCTTGTGTTCGAACCCCGGATGGGCCGCGACCAGGCTGAGTCCCTGCTGGCCGACTGGCACCGGGCGGTCGACCGCTCCCGAGGCTGGGCCGAACCCGCCTGAACGGCGGAATCGGTCCCACCCAGACCCGAAACCGGGTCCCCCCGTCGGTGGGGCCCTCAGGTGTCCATATAGGCATCGGTTGGCCCCACCCTGAGGGGTCAGCGGGTGGTGGGGCCAACCAGTGTCCATACGGATACCTGCGGGCCCCACCCATGATGGGTGTGGCCGAAACGGTGATTCGCGACTGCCCCGGTGTAACCCCGGCCCGGATCGGGTTTACGTTTTCGTTCATGGCCGAGATCAAAGAGCAGGTCTACAAGGATCCCCGCCCCGCCGAGTACTTCGACCAGTTCCACCAGCGGGCCCGGACCAAGGAACCGAACTGGGTTTACGAGGCGACTCGCGCCGTGATGACTCTCATCGGTTTCCTCTTCTACCGCACCCGGGCGATCGGAACCGAGAACGTTCCGGCAACCGGGCCGGTGCTGCTGGCTCCCAACCATTTCAGCCAGATGGATCACTTCTTCGCCGGGATGTACCTGCGCCGGAGGATCCGGTTCATGGCCAAGTCCCAGCTCTTCGGTCCGCCCGTCCTCACCTCGATCTTCACTCACGGCGGGGTTTTTCCGGTCCGTCGCGGCTACGCCGACGGTGAGGCGTTCAAGACGGTGAAAGCGATCTTCGAGGATCAGGGCGGGGTCGTCCTGGTCTACGCCGAGGGTGGCCGCTCCCGTTCCGGCGGTCTCGGTGAGCCCCGGCCCGGGATCGGGCGTATCGCCCTCGAGAACGGCGGGGTTCCAGTGGTCCCGGTGGCGATCCACGGTTCGGCCAAGGTTCGCAAGTTCCGCAAGCTGGTCTTTCCCAAGGTGACCGTCCAGTTCGGCGAGCCGATCACCTTCCCGGCCGTCCCCGACTCGACCCGTGAGCAGCAGATGGAGGCCTCGAACAGGGTCTTCGATCAGGTCCGGGCGATGTACACCGGGCTGGAGGAGAACGGGCGCCGCAGTGTGAAGAAGGCCCTGCGCGAGAAGCTCCCGGTCCCCGAGCCGGGCGAGACGATCAACTCCTGAATCCCACGCAACCGGTGAGTCCGGCTTCCATGGGTGGCGGGCTCACCTTCCGGGTCGGCGGCGGAGCCCGGTGAACTACTCCCACTTTTCGGGGGCGTTCTCGTAAAACTCCGGATCGTGTCCGGCGGTGATCACCGCTTCCGGATACTGCCGGTGAAACAGCCGGAACTCCTGGAGGCTTCGGCGGTAGTTGTGGGCGTCGGCCATCACGCCGGGTCCGGTGGCGCCGTCTTCGAGCTGCTCGATCCGGTACATCGCGTCACCGGCGATCGCCATGTCGCGATCCTTGAGCCGGACGATCACCGACTGGTGACCAACCGAGTGGCCGGGCGTGTACGCAAGCCGCACGGAACCGTCGCCGAACAGGTCGATGGTGCGGCCGAAGGTCGAGTAGGAGTGGACGTTGTCACCGTCAAAGCTGGCGGTGCGGAAATCGAAGGCGTAGTCGAACTGGGGCCGGTGATATCCGCGAAAGGCCGGGAGGCTCCCCTTGGTCGCGGCCTCCCACTCGGCCGCGGAGACGACCAGGGTTGCGTCCGGGAAGTCGGCGATTCCGGAAGCATGGTCGGCGTGTAGGTGGGTCAGGATGACCAGCCTGATCGAGGCCGGGTCGATGCCCTTGCCCCGAAGCTGGGCGGACACACCCTCACCGGTGTCGAGGGTCGGACGGTAGAACCAGTTGCCGAAACGACCCAGGTTCGCCACCGGATCGGAACTCACCGACGGATGAAGGCCGGTGTCCACCAGGATCGGACCGTAGCCAGGGTGCCGGATCAGGAACGCGGGGATCGGGGAGGAGGAGCGATCATCGTCGCCGGTCGAGCGCAGCAGCTTGAAGACGCCGACCTCGCCGGAAGGACTGGCCTGGATCACCTTCGGCGTGTTGAAATGGCCGCAGACCATTGGCTCGACCGTGACGGTCGCCCCCTCGCTGCCTCCCGGAAGCGGGAACTCAAGCGGTCTCGGTTCGGCCCGTACGCTCATCCTGCTGACCTTACCGCGCCTGATCACACAGCTAGGATGGCCGCAAGCTCATGGATGAAACCGTCCGTTCCAGGATTTTTCGCGAGGGCCTGCTCGACGGGCAGGTGATTGCCGTATCCGGGGCGGGAACCGGTCTCGGGCAGGAGATCTCGCTCGAGCTGATCCGGCTTGGAGCGACCGTCGCCGGCTGCGGCCGCCGCGAGGAACCGCTGGCGGAAACCGAAGCCAGGGCGGAGGGTCTGCCCGGTTCCTTCGAGTACGAAACGCTCGACATCCGGGACGAGGAGAAGGTCGATGCCTTCATCGGCGGAGTGGTCGAACGCCGCGGTCGTCTGGACACCCTCATCAACAATGCGGGCGGCCAGTTCCTCAGCCCGGCCGAGATGATCAGCCCGAAAGGGTTTCGCACCGTGATCGAACTGAACGTGACCGGCACCTGGCTGATGACCCACGCCGCCGCGACCAGGGCCTTCATCCCCCAGGGGAAGGGGAAGGTGTTCAGCATCACCCTTTCACCGCATGCCGGGATGCCGGGGATGGTTCATTCCGGAGCCGCCCGTGCCGCGGTCGAGAACATGATGAGAACGCTTTCGACCGAGTGGTCACGGTTCGGGATCAGGACCTGCGCGATCGCCCCCGGACAGTTCGCCACCGACACCTTCGTCAACAAGTACCCGAAGGAGATCGTCGACTCGATCGACCGGACGATCCCGCTGGGCCGCACCGGGGAACCGGAAGAGATCGCCTGGCTGGTCGCCTTCCTCAGCAGCGACGCGGGTGATTTCCACTCCGGTTCGGTGATCACCGTGGACGGCGGTCGGGACAACTGGTTCGGCCCCTGGCCACCGGAAAGCCTCGGCGACGAGCCCCCGGTTGAAGCCCGGGGCTGAGGCCCCCGGATTGCGGGAATACCGTCGGTTTTCTCGCTGGATCCGGTGGATCGGGTAGGAGTAGGTCACGGTGTCGTGACGGCCGGCTCACCTGGACCGGCTGCGATCCGCGGGTACGGAGGAGGACCTCGGGATGAACTCTTTTCAAGGTGGAAGGTCTGTCGGAAGGCTGGTGTGGCCCACTCTCGCGTTGCCCGTCGCGCTGATCGTCCTGGCCTTGCTGCCAGGTGGATCCGAGGCGGCTGGACCGAGACTGCTGGCCCTGAAGGCGCCATCGAAGATGGTGCAGGGCAGCCAGTACGTGGTAAGCGTCCGGGTCCTGAACCGCTCCCCCAGACGGCGCGGGGGCAGCCTCACCGTCACGCTTTCGAGGACCGGGAGACCCGGCTCGATCCTGCTTCGTCGTAAACGGGTGTCGCTGAGGCGGCGGGGGATGACCACCGTGCTCGCGGTGGCTGGGATCAGGAGATCGATCGCGGCCGGCCGATACCTCGTCGGAGCCTGCCTCCGGAGTCGCGGATTCAGGAGCTGTGCCGTGAGGCGGATCCGGGTCGTCCGTCAATCAAATGGTCCGGCCGGCCCCACGGGACCGACCGGCCCGACCGGGAACACGGGGGCCACCGGCCCGACCGGGGTCACCGGACCAACCGGTGAAACGGGTCCGTCCGGACCCACCGGCCCAACCGGCCCGGGCTACGGGATTGGCGCCCAGACCACGACCCCGCCCGATCCGGTGTTCCCCGAGGTCGGCAACAGCGGCTACGACGTCCAGCACTACGAGGTGACGCTCGACTACGACCACGTCACCAACACCTTCCTGCCGGGCACCGGGACGATCATCACCGCGGAGAACACCCAGGGGACCGGACTGTTCCAGTTCAGCCTCGACTTCGCGATGGACACAGTCACCCGGGTCAGGGTGGACGGAGTCGACGCCGATTACTGGTTCGAGCGGGGCCCGGGAATGCGCAACAAGCTGGTGGTCGAGCCGGCCGAGAAGGTCAGGCGCGGTGCCACCTTCACGGTCGAGGTGTCCTACCAGGGTGAACCCGAACAGGTCGACGACCCGGACGGAAGCCGGGAGGGCTGGCTTCGGGTCGACACCCCCGGTTTTGAAGGGTCGTTCGTGGTCAACGAACCACTCGGCGCGATGGGCTGGTTTCCGAACAACAACACCCCCAGAGACAAGGCCACCTTCGAGTTCCACAACCGGGTTTCGACCAGTCGGGTCGCGGTTGCCAACGGCGAACTGGACTCCCGCATCGACAACCTCGACGGCACCTGGACCTGGAACTGGTCGATGAACCGGCCGATGGCTCCGTACCTCAGCACGTCTTCGGTCGGGAACTACGACTACACGGTGAGTCCGGGGCTACTGACCGGACTTTCGTTCTACGACTCGATCAGCAACAACAACACACCCACCCAGAAGTCGACGATCGACACGGTGATCTCCCGGCAGGACACGATCATCGACCAGCTCTCGACCCGGTTTGGCGCCTTCCCGTTCGATTCGGGCGGTGTGGTCGTCGATCAGCTCACCGGGGTCGGGTACGCGCTCGAGGTCCCAGACCCGACCCCTGTTCGGCACCGACTCGGTGGGCGACGGCACCGTGTGGCCCCTGGCCCACGAGATCACCCACCAGTGGTTCGGCGACTCGGTCACCGGAACCACCTGGCGGGACCTCTGGATCCAGGAAGGCTGGGCCACCTGGGGCGAGTGGTGGTGGGACCACACTTACAACGGCAGCTCGCAAGGTCCGGCCGACTACTTCACCACCTTCTACACCCCGGGCCCGGGCGTCTGCCCGGCGAACAAGTGGTGCCTGCCGCCGGCCGCGGCCACCGCGCTGACTCTGAGCAGCTACTTTCAGACGTACCTCCGTCCCGGGATCATGTTCGAGGCGCAGCGACAGATCATGGGGGAAAGCGCCTTCCAGAACCTGATCACCCAGTGGCAGACCCGTCACAAGTACGGGAATGCCGGCAAGGCCGAGTGGATCGGCCTGACCAAGGAGATGGACGGCAACACCCGCAACGAGCGCTGGGACCAGTTCTTCGCCCAGTGGCTCGACGGCACCACCATGCCGACGATCAACCCCGGAAACTTCGACACCCCGTAGGCGCCCCGGCCGATCAAAGCCCTGGCCGGTCCCGCGACCCTCATCCGCTCTGGAGCCGATTGTGGCGGCCATACCGCCCAAACCGGCTCCAGAACAGTTCACGGTGGGTGGGCGGGTGCTCCTGGCAGTACCGGCTAGGTGTACATCCCGCCGAACTGCCCGCCGGTGACGTTCAGCACCTGGCCGTGGACGTAGTTGGCGAGATCGGATGCCAGGAAGGTGACCGGACCGGCCGCCTCCTCCGGGGTGGCGGAACGGCCCAGCGGGGTGATCAGCGGGGCCATCGCCCGCAGCTGGTCAGGGATCCCCAGCTTGATCTCCTCGCCGTCCGGACCTTTGACCGTCTCGCCGTCGTCCTTGCTGGCGGTGAGGCGGGTTTCGACGAATCCGAAGGCGACCGCGTTCACGTTGATCTTGAACTGCCCCCACTCCTTGGCCAGGGTCTTGGTCAGGCCAACCACCGCTGCCTTCGCCGAGGAGTAGTTCGCCTGCCCGGCGTTGCCCATGGTGCCGGACACGGAAGAGACGTTGATCAGTTTGCGGAAGTACTCGCGACCCTCACCAGCCTCCAGTTTGGCCGCTTCACGCCACGGTCCGGCCAGCGCCCGGGCAACCCGGAAGGGAACGATGGTGTGGATGTCGAGCATCGCCTGGAACTGGTCGTCGCTCATCTTGTGGGCCATGCCGTCCCAGGTGTAGCCGGCATTGTTGACCACGATGTCGATCGAACCGAAGGCATCGATGCCGGCCCTGATCAAATCGTCGGCCACACCCTCTCTGGTCAGATCCCCGGCAAAGACGGCGGTCGGACCGTCGATCTCGGTTGAAGTCTGTTCGGCGACATCGCCGTCGAGGTCGTTGATCAGGACCTGGGCCCCGTTGGCGGCGAACATCTCGGCCGTCGCCCGCCCGATTCCCCGGGCCGAGCCGGTGACGATCGCGTTCTTGCCGTCAAGTAGTCCCATCGGTCTAACTCCCTTGGTTGGTTTCAGAACCGCACTATAGGCCCCGCACCCGTAGCGGGATCACCCGCCGGAATGCGGGTCCAGGGCGGATTTGGATCATCGCAAGGCCTTCGCAAGATGGCCGCAAGACGGGATCGGCAGATTCCCACCGGTCCGCAGTCCGATCCCCTCAAGGAGGCACAGCCCCGATGATTCCCCGACACTCAACCGGCCCGATCCGCACGGCGTTCGTCGCGTTCGGCGCCGCCGTCCTGGTCCTGTCCAGTTTGATCCTGATCTTTCAGGCCGGCAGTGCGATCGCCGCGAACGTCTCCTGGGTTGGCCCGGACGGCAACCTGTACCGGGCGAGCCCGGACGGCGTCCGCACCGAACAGGTCACGGACAACGCCACCACCGAGTCCGGCTACCTGACTCCCTCCCAGCGGGATGACGGAACGATCGTCGCGATCCGCAAGGCGAGTTCGAGCGCTTTCGCCTACTTCATTCGCCCGTCCGACGGCAAGCAGATCGACGCCTGGTCGCTGCCGAAGACCGGGGCCGGCTCCTTCGTCCCCTTCAACGGCGGCACGATCTCGCCCGAAGGCGGAATGTTCGTCTACGACTGGCACTACTTCGACTGCATGACCAACCCGTGCACCCTGAACCAGCGGGTGTCCTTCATCGCCGGTCCTGCGACCACGAATCCCTGCCTGATCAACTGTCATGTGGGCTATGTCCGGCCTCGCTGGATCCCCGGAACCCCGTTTGCCGGCTTCGTCGACACCTCGTTCAACCGGATCTGGGTTCAGAAGGAGAAGAGTGCCGAACCGACCGGGTGGCTCGGATTCAACGATCCAAACGCCGGGGACATCGAGAGTTTCGACGTGTCCGGCAACGGCAGGACGGTGCTCGAGGTGACTCCCGAGGGCGGGGATGACGCCGAGTTCTCCTTCTGGGACAACAACGGAACCCCGCCTGCGGGCCGGCCTGCCCACCGCTGCTCGGTGGCGAACATCGCCAAGGCACCGGCCTTCCCGCGGTTCTCCCCCGACGGTTCGATGATCACCTGGCAGGATCGGGGCTCGGTCTATGTCGCCGCGGTACCGGCGGTCACGGACGGCTCCTCCTGCAACCTCGATCCGGTAGTCAGGATCGGAAGCGGCAAGCAGCCGGCCTGGGGCAAGGCGACCATCCCGAACCCCGATCCGGATCCGGACCCCAACCCCGACCCTGACCCCAAGCCCGACCCGGACCCTGATCCAAACCCGGACCCCAAGCCTGACCCTGATCCGAACCCGATCCCGAACCGGCCGGTGGTGATCAAGTCGGTGAAGGCCGGTCCTCCGTCGGTCAGGGTCAGGGCAGGAAGGTCCGCGACTCTCACGGCCACCGTCACCGTGGCAAACGGCAAGGCGGACGAGCTCCGACTCTGCCCGTCGGTGGCGAAGAAATTTCGGAAGCTGGTCAGGCTTCCGGCCTGTCGCACCCTGCGGGAAGTCGGCACGGTCGGTTCGCGCAGCATCGCGTTCAGGGTCGGCACCACCCGCAAGGCCCGGGGGCGGGTTCCGGTCAGGTTGACCGCTTCCGGAACGGATCTCACCCCCCGTTCGACCACGGCGATCCTGAAGGTGTCCCGATGAGCGCCGCTGTCACCCGGCCAAGGTCCGGCCCTGGTCCGGATCATCCGGAACGCCCCCCGCGAAGGGATCGGCCCGGCGCTCGTTTGTGCCGGTTCGCCACTCTCGTTCTGATCCTGGCTGGTTTCGTGGCGTTCACCGGGATCGGCGCAGCCGGAGCCTCCCCCTACAGGGGCAAGACCAAGGGCGGCACTGCGATCACCTTCAACCTGGTCGGCTCGAAACTGAAGAACATCCGGACCATGGTGCCGACCATCTGTGTCGAGACCACCGGTGGCTACTCCTCCCGGGCGGGGGCCGAGCTGTTCCAGCCCCGGAAAGCGACCCTGGGCCGAAAGGTCAAGAGCAAGGCACTGCAGCCTTCGGCGATGAACCACGCGACCAAGGTCACCAAGAACTACACGGTCGAGGCGCACCGGTCCGGAAGGAGGATCAAGGGCAAGCTCTCGCTCAGCTTCTCCTTCGTGATTCTCGATCTCTACGGTGCCAAGATCCTCATTTGCAACGGAACGACCGGCTTCACCGCCAAGCCGCGCTGACGCCGGCCGGACGCGGCCGTTCCTCCTGACGGTCCGGAAGGAACGGCCCGTCCGGGTTCTGAACCCGGCGGGTAGGGTGCCCTCCATGCAAGTGAGCCGCCGAGACGATTCCGACCGTTCGAACCACGACCGTGGGGGTGGTTCTACCCGCCGCCGGATTCTGGCTGCCGTGGCCGCCCTCGGTCTGCTGGTGGCAGGTGGTGCCGCCGGTGCGGTGGTGGCCGGTTCGAGCGGCCCGGCGGATCCGCCCGCCCCGAAATACAACTCGCTGGCCCGCAAGGTGGGACCGATCGGCACCCCCGGCCGGGCGCTCGGGCTCTCCCGGGTGGTGATCCAGCCCGGGGCGAGGATCCCGCTCCACTACCACGAGGGCACCCAGGTTTCCTACATTCAGGCCGGCACCCTGACCTACACGGTGAAGACCGGCGGGGTGAAGGTGATGAGGGGACCGGGCGACCGCGGCACCCTGGTCCGGAGGATCAAGGCCGGCCAGACCGGCAAGATCCGCAAGGGCAACTGGCTGGTCGAGCAGCCCGGCACCCACCACCGGGCGGCCAACAACGGCAACGGCCGGATCGTGATCTACCTCGCCAACCTGCTGAAGAAGAACGCCGCACCATCGACCCTGGTTCCCTGACCTGGCCGCAGGGCGGTCATCCGTAGCGGATCGAATCGTCCTCGAGGTTGCCGCGAAGCAGCTCACGGCGGTCTGCCAGATAGTTCATGTGGAGCACCCAGGGGGAACGGTCGCCCGCTTTCGGCAGGCGTGACTCGGCCCGGCGGATGTAGCCCGAATCGAGGTTGAGCAGCGGCACGGTTTCCATCGGCCCGTCCGGAGCGATCGGGGTCGCGCTGGCCGCGCCCTGCTTCCGTACGGTCGCGACCAGCCGTGATGCGAACCGGGCGATCAGTTCCGCCTTCAGGGTCCAGGAGGCGTTGGTGTAGCCGACCACGAAAACAAAGTTCGGTATCCCGGAGAGCATCGCTCCCCGGTAGACCAGCCGGTCGGCCGGATCGACCGGTTCGCCGTCGATGCTGACCTCGATCTCCCCGAACAGCAGCAGATCGAGTCCGGTCGCCTTGACGATCACCTCTGCCGGAATCAGGGTGCCGTCCCGGAGCCGGATCCGGTCGGACTCGATCCGTTCGATCTCCCCGGTCTCGATCCGGGCCCTGCCATCGGAAAGCGCGGTGAAGAGATCACCGTCGGGACTGAAACAGACCCGCTGGGTCCAGGGGTCGTAGCGCGGGATCAGGTGCCGCCGGTCGATCGCCGCGGGAAGCTGACGGCGGGCGGCAGTGATGATCAGGCGCCGGGTCAGGTTCGGGAACCGGCGGGCGATCTGGAACTGGGCGATCTCGGTGAACACTCCGAGCCAGCGAAGCAGCCCGCCGGAACATCTTGAGGGCAGGTGGCGTTTGAGTCTGCGGGCGAAGGCGCTCTCATCCGGCACCGTGACCACGTAGCTCGGGGAGCGCTGGAGCATGGTCACTTCGGCCCCGGCCGTGGCAAGGGCCGGCACCACGGTGATCGCGGTTGCGCCACTGCCGATCACCGTCACCCGTCGCCCGTTCAGCGGCAGGTTGTCCGGCCAGTCCTGGGCGTGAAACAGCTCGCCCTCAAAGTCTTCCTCCCCGGCCAGTTCGGGGGAGTAGCCCCGGTCGTAGCGGAAGTAGCCGGTGCAGCCGATCAGAAAGCGGCAGGAGATGCGGAACTCTCCGTCTGGACCGGTGCCAGTGACGGCCCAGCGGGCGGTCGTGCTGTCCCAGTCGGCCTCGGTGACCCGGCAGCCGAAACGGATCTGCCGGTCGATCCCGTACTCGGCGGCGGTCGCCTCGACGTAGCTCCGGATCTCCTCGCCACCCCCGAAATGCCGATCGCCAGGCCAGGGGCGAAAGGAGTAGGCGAAGGTGTCCATCCCGGAATCGGAACGCAGCCCCGGGTAACGGAAAAGATCCCAGGTGCCACCGACCCGGACCCGGGCTTCCAGCACCGCATACGAAAGCCCGGGGTGATCGACCTGGATCTGACGCGCCATCGCCACCCCGGAGATCCCGGCCCCGACGATCACCACGTCGAGTTCCTCGGTGCCGACGGGAGTGTCTGAACGAGCGGAGCCCACCGGTGCCCACCCTATCCGTCCCGAAAGGCCGATACGATCAGATGCACGGAGGAAGCGCGGACGAAAGGAACGCTCCCCAGCCACGGTAACTGGTCGCCCGACCGGCAGGTGGAGAAGGCCGAACTGCGCCGCCGGTATCGCGAAACGACCCCGGGTCAGCGAGTCGAGGAAGCGGCCGGACGGCCCGAGGATCTCCTCGATATTCAACGCCTCCTGGAGGCTCGGTCCGCGGGTGGTCGGGGCTGACGGGCATGTCTGCTCAGCCGGATGGTCTCTCCAGCGCGAGCAGGGCCGTTTTCAGGTCGAGCCCGCCGGCGTAGCCGCCGAGGCTGCCGTCGCTGCGGAGTACCCGGTGGCAGGGCACGACTACCGGCAGCGGGTTGGTCGCGCAGGCGGTGCCGACCGCCCGGCTCGCCTTCGGGTTGCCGACCAGCTCGGCGACCTCCCGGTAGGAAAGGGTCTGGCCGTACCCGATCCGTGGCAGGTAACGCTGGACTTCCAGCCGGAACCCGGAGGACAGCGAGTGGTCAAGCGCCAGGTCGAATCCTCGCCGGTTCCCGTTGAAGTACTGCTCCAGCTCGGTTGCGGCTACATCGAGTCGGGCGGGAGCCTTCAGGATCCGGGGGCTCAGCTCCGCGGCGAGGCCCGCCAGAACCGCATCGAAACCCTCACACTCGAAGCCGATCCGGACCAGGCCACGGTCGGTGGCGGCGAGCAGCAGCGGGCCGATCGGGCTGTCGATCGTGCGGTAGGCGACGTCGAGCAGCCCTGCCGCTTCCGCTCCGGTCGAGAGGCGACTCTGGAGTGCCGTCAGTTCGGCACCGGCGACCGGAAAGTGGGTGGCAGAGTCCTGTCCGCCTTCAGGGTTGGGCTCGATCTCGTTCATCGGGAAGCTCCTTTCGCCGGCTCGTCTGTTCCGTAGATCCGTCTCAGCTTCCCGAGGCCGTCGGCCGCTGCCCGGCGGACCGCCTCGGCACTGCCACCGATCAGTTCGGCGGTTTCGGTGTGGGGGAGGCCGCCGAGATAGTGGTAGGCAATAGCCAGCCGCTGCCTTTCCGGCAGGGTCGCAACGACCCGCCAAACCTCTCGGTCATCGTCGCCCGGAATGCCGGTCGCCGAAGCCGGCTCGGGAAGCTCAATGGCGGGGGCTGGCCGTCGGGCCCGACCACGGGTCACATCGATCGCCTTGCGACCTGCAACCCGCACCAGCCAGGCCTCCGTGTTCGTGGATTCATCCAGGTCGGGCCACGCCTTCAGGGCGGCAAGGAACGTCTCCGACCAGGCGTCATCGGCGTCGGCACCGGGACCGAGCACAGCCCGGCACACCCGCAGCACGGTCGCCCCGTGCCGCTTCACCACCAGCTCGAACGGTTCCTTCATCCCCATCACAAGGTAGACGCATCAGCGGGGCCAAACGTGAGGTCCCCCGGTGGGGCCCTCAGGTATCCGTATGAGCACCGGTTGGCCCCACCCAAGTTCATCCTTCCGGGGTGGGGCCCGTAGGTGTCCATATAGGCACCTGTTGGCCCCACCCAATTTCATTCTTCAGGGGTGGGGCCCGTAGGTATCCGCATAGTCCGCCTTCCACGGCCTGTCGGCCGCTACCGCCTCAATCCCACCCTGATCGATTCGGTGGTGCGCGGGCCGTGGGCGGAAACGACCGTGATCGAGACGATCACGGAACCGGAGGTCCGACCCCTCGCCAGACGCTTCCAGGCCCGCCGGGACTTGAGTTTGATCCTGATCGGAACTCGCTGGCCGGAGCGGAGCGTCCTCCGGGGCACCATGACTCTGGAGTTAACGTGCCTGGCCCGGACCTTCAGCGAAGGCACAACCCGCCGGATGTTGCATCTGCTGCTCTGGCAGGTGACAGTCGCCACGGTGAACACTCGGCTGCGTGGCACCCGGACCGCGGCCGAGGAGATCTTGCTGATGACCGATGGTCTTGTGTTCGGGTTGACTCCGGGCCTGCCCTCAGGGCCCCGGGGTCCTTCGTTGCCGGTTGTGCCAGTAGCGCCGGTTGAACCAGTAGCGCCGGTTGAACCAGTAGCGCCGGTTGAACCAGTAGCGCCGGTTGAGCCGGTCGAGCCGGTACTGCCTGTGGCCCCGGTGTCACCGGTCGCGCCGGTTGCTCCGGTGTCACCAGTCGAACCGGTTGCACCTGTAGCGCCGGTTTCACCAGTCGCTCCAGTTGCTCCGGTTTCACCGGTCGCGCCGGTGGTGCCGGTGGCTCCCGTAGCTCCAGTTGCTCCGGTCGCACCGGTTGCTCCGGTCGCACCGGTTGCGCCTGTGTCACCAGTCGCTCCCGTGGCTCCCGTTTCACCGGTGGCTCCGGTTGTTCCGGTGGCCCCGGTTGCTCCGGTGTCTCCCGTCGCACCGGTCGCTCCGGTTGCGCCTGTGTCACCAGTCGCTCCCGTGGCTCCCGTTTCACCGGTGGCTCCGGTTGCTCCGGTGGCCCCGGTTGCTCCGGTGTCTCCCGTCGCACCGGTCGCTCCGGTTGCGCCTGTTTCGCCAGTCGCTCCCGTGGCTCCCGTTTCACCGGTGGCTCCGGTTGCCCCGGTTGCTCCGGTGGCCCCGGTTGCTCCGGTGTCTCCCGTCGCACCGGTCGTCCCGGTGGCTCCCGTCGCACCGGTCACACCGGTTGCGCCTGTGTCACCGGTCGCTCCCGTGACTCCCGTTTCACCGGTGGCTCCGGTTGCCCCGGTTTCACCAGTCGCTCCGGTGGCCCCCGTGTCACCGGTCGCTCCGGTGGCCCCCGTGTCGCCGGTCGCACCGGTTGCCCCGGTGTCACCGGTGTCACCGGTGGGCCCCGTCACTCCGGTATCGCCGGTGGCCCCGGTTTCACCGGTGGCTCCCGTTGCGCCCGTGTCACCGGTGGGCCCGGTCGGAGCCAGTTCGATCTCCACCGGCGTGGTCAGACCCTGGCTGTCGAGGGCGGCGGCCACGGTCGCGGTGCCGGGGGTGTTGCCTGCGGTAAGGGTTGCCGCTGCCTGGCCGGAGATCACCTCTGCGGTTCCGTCGATCGTGCCGAGACCGGTCGAGAAGCCGACCGTTGCCGGACCGAATCCGACCCCGGGCAGATTACCGTCCGAGTTCCTGAGGAAGGAGGTGGTCACCCGGGACTGGCCGTCGACGAAGATCGTGGTCGGGAAGGCCTTCAGCTCCATGGTCAGCCACGGATTCGTTTCCAGAAACCGGCCGGCAGTGCTGTCGCAGCCGGGCAGGTTCGGACCGGCGTTGCATCCCCACCAGTTGTTCTTCGCCATCACCGGGTCAAAAGAATCGGTGTTGTCGAGGCCGGTCCCGTTGTCGGCGATCCGGTTGCCGCCCATGCGGACATCGAGATCACCAACCTCGTCATCGACCAGACGGATCCCGGCATCCTGCTGGCCGAGAACCGTGTTGCGATTGATCCTGGCGGTGGCCGGGCCGAAGATCTCGATCCCGTTCATCTCGGTCACTCCGCTGCCAGCCTGGGTCTCGATCAGGTTGTCGCTGATCTCGATCGTCCCGTGGCCGGCCTCGATCGACTTGATCGTCCCGGAGCCCGGGGCGGCGTCCGAGCTGCCGGTGAACCGGTTCGCGGAGATCGTGATCGGCTGGCCGGGCTGGGCGTATGCGTAGATGCCGGCCTGGACCTGGTTGAACCCGCTCCTGGTCACCTCGACACGGTTGCTTGAAGGACCCCGGACGCCGTAGGCGGAAGCTTCGCCGCTGCCGGTGTAGACGAGATTCTCGATCACGCTGTTGTCAATAGCGGTCGAGGTGTGGTTGTCGGTCGCGATGGCGCTTTGGGCGATCACCCCGGTCGTGCCGGCGCCAGTGATCCGGGTCGCGGTGACCTCCAGGGTCAGGGAACCGGTCGCGACCCCGTCGATCGCCGCGAAGATTCCACCCTGCTGGAAGTCCTCGATCAGTGCATCGTGGACCCGCAGCTTGCGGGCGGTTGCGTTGCCGTTGGTCTGGGTGACGCCGTAGCCCCGTTCGGTTCCCCCCAGGGAGCTGTCGCGGGTCGCGGTCGTTTTCACGTTGCCGACCAGCCCGCCGGAACGGGCGAAGAGGATGCCGGCGAACTGCTTGTTGCCTGCCGCCTGGCCGTCACCGTCCACGGTCAGGTCCGAGATGGTCGAGTTCGACTCCCAGAAACAGACGACCCCGGTCCAGGCGTAGTCCTGGTCGCAGCTCGCAAGCGGCCCGCCCGGAGCCTCGATCACGGTGTCGTTTCGGCCGGCGCCGCGGATTACCACGCTCTTGCCGGATACGGTGACCGCTTCGGAGAAGGTTCCGGGACCGACGTCGATCAGGTCACCACCGGCCGACTCGTCCACCGCATGCTGGACGGTCGCGCAGGGGGTGGCCAGGACTTGACAGTCGTTGCTGCTGTCGGTGCCGCCGATTCGCACGTAGCGGGTCAGGCTCACGATGTTCCACGTGACCGGTTCGGTGGTCTGCTTGCCGAAGGCGTCGGTGGCCCGGATCTCGATCGTGTGGCTCCCCGGCTTGAGGCCACCGAAGTACACCGGGCTGGTGCACGAGGACCAGGGCTTGCCGTCAATCCGGCACTTGGTGGTCGGGGTGGTGGTGCTGCCGTTCTCGCTTGCGGTGAAATCGACCGTGGCCGAAGTCGCGGCGGTGACCGGCGGGGGGCCGTTGTTGATCGTGATCACCGGGTAGGCGTCAACCGTCCAGTTGGCTTCACCGATGTCGTTGGTGTTGGTGAGACTACCGGCGGTGGCTCGCACCCGGAAGATGTGGGGGCCGTCGGGCAGATCCAGTAGCACCCGCGGGGAGGTGCATGGATTCCAGGGGCCGCCGTCGGCCTGGCACTCGAACGTGGCCCCGCTGGCGGAGGAGCCGAAGGTGATGTTGGCCCCGCGGGAGTTCACGGTGCCGCTTGGCCCGGTGAACCCGGTCAGGTCGGGGTAGACGTCCACCGTGACGGTAGCCGTGTCGGTGCCGCCAAAGCCGTCGTCGGCCTGGAACACGAAGGAGTCGGTGCCGCCGAAGTTCCCGTTCGAGGTGTACGTGCAGTTCGGCCCGACGCAGCTCACGTTGCCGTTCGCGGGCGGGGTGGCGATCGAGTAGGTGATCGGATCTCCGTCCGCGTCGGTGGCGCTGAGGGTGATCGGAACCGGAATGCCGGTGACGGTCTGGGCGCTGCCCGGGTTCGCGACCGGCGGGGTGTCGACCAGGAACTGGGTGGTTGCTGTACTGGTCCGGCGAATGTCGTCGGCGCCGCCGAGGGCGCCGTTGTCACCGATCTGGGCCTGGACCGTGTGCAGCCCGGCGGGCATCCCGGTGGTGTCGATCGAACGCTGCCGCAACGGGAGGGTGAGGCCGGTCAGCCAGTTGCCGAGGCTGGCCCCGTCCCAGGTGCCGTTGTTGTCGTCGTCCCACTGGATGTCCTGGCCGACCCCGCCCTGGGCCACATCGGCTGAGTCGTCCACGGTGGCGGTCACCACCGCGTTGCCGTTCAGCATCGGCCTGGTCGAACTGAGGCTGATGTGCGGGCTGGCGCTGGCCGGACTGTTCACATCGACCGAACCGATCCGCCACCAGGTGCCGGAGAGCTCCAGGTGGTCGCAGGAGCCGTTGTTCCAGAGCAGCGCCTCGACCACCCATCGTCCCCGATTGGGGAAGGTGACGTTGAAGTTGCGCTGGGTGTTGTCCGAGTTGCCGAAGCAGAGCTTGGTGGTGCCGGTGGTGGCCCCGTCGCTGAGCCGCCGCAGCCGGTACTCGATCCCACCGAAGTCCCGGTTGGCGGTGAGGCCGCCGTCCGAGTCGTCGCCGGTGAAGGTGAAGTTGACGGTCTCACCGGGGACGATCTCCTGCTTGTTCTGACCCCGCTGGTAAAGGACCGGCGCATCCTGACGGGCGTTGCAGTCGTAACGGACGAAGGTGATGTTGGCGTTGGCCGTGGCCGACTCCTGACCGTTGTTGTCGATCGCCCGGATCCGGAGCGGACGGACCTCGTACTGGTCGCCTGCACCAACGCCCGGGCAGTAGACGTCGGCACCCTTGGGGGCGTCGTAGGTGTAGTTGACCCGGGTGTAGTCGTAGCCGCCGGCGATCGTCGGCTGCTGCGACTGGCTGCCACCGAGCGGACGGGCGGTTGCCCCCGCCGTGTTGTCGGTGCCGTTGTAGTCGTCGTCGATCTTGATCGCCGTGACCTTCCGGCCGGTGTCGTGCTTGACCATCAGCGCCACGGTGACCTGCCGCGGGTTGCCGGGCGGGTCGCCAGGACCACCGGAGGCGGCGGTGCTCTCCAGCCACTGGGTGCCGTTCTCGATCACCGGGTTGGCGGCCACGGCCCGGTCGGAAGCGGAGGCTGCGAGCAGCGCAAAGGTGGCCACGACCAGCATTGCCGCCAGGCCGGCCTTCCTCGCCCACCCGATATTCCCGTCCGGACACAGGGTGTCCTTCGGATCAGTCCCGGTCATCTTGCTGCCCCCATCTGTCTCGAGTCCAGGCGTCACGCTTTTCCGCCCCTCACGGAGAACTGTCCGGAAACAACCTGCCCCTGCGGGTGTCTGCAGAGCGTCCCAACGCTCGCAACGACTTGCCCCTCCCGGATGACCTCCAGTCATCTGTCCAGAACCAAGAGAGTACACGAAGCCGGCCGGATCGCCAACCGGAAAAGCGACAAGGTGGTACATCAACAGTTACACCACCCCGTGACTTTCACCCGGGGTGGATCACCAAACGAGGGTACTTCTTGAGCACTCGACCGGTCGGCGCAGTCCGGTTTTCCGATCGTGGTTCAGGGTTTCGCATCGATAACTGCGGTAACCGCCGCCACGATCGGTGACCCTTCGTCGTTGGTCGGTTTCCCGCCGGTCGGTGGTTCGCAGATGCACGGCACCCATCCCGACCTTGAGCATCTCCTCCCGCTCATCCGGGAACCGCTCGGGGTCGACCAACAGCCGGGAGTACCGGTTGAAGAAGGTCCAGAGCCGACGTCAGGCCCGTGTGCCGGCCGCCCGGGCGAGCCGGTCGGTGTCCGCATCGGTGATCGCGTCGAGCTCGGCTTCCAGGTCTGCGTCGTCGAGCAGGATCCGCCAGCGTTCGGCGGCCGGGATCTCCCGGGAGGCGTGGGGCACATGCAGGATCACTCCGCTCGTCGGGTTGCCCGCCTCGATCCCCCATCCGGTCGGGTTTTCCGTGATCGCTTCACCACTCGTATTTCGGACCACCACTCGTCACCTGCCTTTCACGTCTATTCCCGCGACATCATCCGGAGTCCGGCCGAGTGTCCCCGATCTGACACCGGGTCTCTGGTAGATCCTGGAGGGTTGTGGAGACCCTGCGGGCTTCGTGAATTCACATTCGACGGATGTTTGCAGCGAATTCATCGAGGCGACGGAGGATGGCGTCGGCCTGCCAGACCCGGCGACGGACCCGCTTAGTGGTCTCGGTCAGGACCCCGGATGCGACCAGCCGGTCGATGGCTGTCTGGGCGGAAACCTTGGAGACTCCGAGGCTGTTCGCCACATATTCGGTATTCACGACCGGCTGGCCGATCAGATGATCGTTCAGCCGCCAGACGGCGGCATCTCGCCTGGCCTTGATCCGGGAGGCGTTCTCGAGGCGGATCGCATCGAGGTCGTCGGCCAGGTGACGTCCTTCGACCGCAGCAAATCGGGATGCCCGGCTGAACTCGTCAAGAATCGGCTGGACCCGCCCGTCCCGGTAGGCGGTCAAGGCCGAGAAGTATCGATCGGTATCAACCAGTAGCCCGGAAGAAACCGGCACGGTGCTGCGCCTTGTGATCCCACTTAACCTGAGCATCGTCTGGACGATCGCGCGACCGGACCGTCCGTTGCCGTCAGTGAAAGGGTGGATGGTTTCGAACTGGGCGTGAGCGACCGCGATCTGGATCAACGGCGGAATGTCGGTCCGGTCGCAGAAGACGATCAAATCCTCGAGCAGTGCCGGAACCCGGTCGGAATGGGGAGGAACGAAGGTGGCGGAGTGGGGTCCCACTGCTGAGCCACCGATCCAGACCTGCTCCCTTCGCAGTCGGCCCGCATCCGTGTCCTTGCCGGCCAGAAGGCATCGGTGGATCTCCAGGAGTGAGTCGATCTCGATCGGTGACTTCAGATTCAAGGCTGCTTCCATCGACCTGACGTTCGAGCCGACCAGTCCTGCGTTGGCGGAGGTCGATTCACCAAGCTCAAACAGGGCCAACTGCCGGGCGCATCCTTGGCCAAGTCTCCTTCTAAGCAAAGGGTAGCGGCAGATCCTTTGCTTACGGTCCTGAATGTGGTGGTCTCGTTTGCAGCCTCCTTGGTGCTCAGCGAATCGTCACCACTTCGATTCCGAGATCGATCCGGCCCCAGGCGGAGTCGGCGGTGTGGGCGGCAAGTCCGGTTTGACGGGCGAGGGCGATGCAGGCCCGGTCCGCGAGCGAAAGACCCGCGGTGCGGGTGGGCTTCCAGAGTGAAGCGGCGATCTCGGCATGCTCACGGCCAAAGGACTCGATTTTGATACCGAGAGCGGCAATGTCCTCCAGCTTCCCGTCCGGGTTCACTCCAACGGCCAGGTACCTCTGGAGCACCTCACTCATGTTGACGGTCGAGATCACCGCGCGGCCCAGGAGCGGCGCAACGGCCTCCGCTCCCGGCTCTTCCCACAGCAGGGCGATCAACGCGGACGCATCGAGAACCGCCTCGGCTTCACTGGTCATGCCCGGCGGCTTCCCGTCTTGCCTCCGCACGGCGTTCCGAGATCAGTTCTTCCACCATGTCTCGATCTTCCGGGGTGACCTCGCGGAGTTCGCTTCGCAACCGTTCGAGCACCTGCTCCCGGCGCTCGATGATCAATCGGTCGGACTCGATACGAGCCACCAGCGCTGTGCCGGGAATGATTCCCAGCTGTCGTCGGATCTCAGCGGGGATCACGACTCTGCCCTGCGGTCCAACCCGAAGTGAAACCGTGTTCGGTTCGCGTGCCATTACTGAATAAGTATGGCACTCTCAAGAAAAGTGACAGATTCATGGGGTAGTGACTCGCAACAGCGCCGCCTCTACGCTGCCACGGGATCGTTTCCCGGCAGGCCCCGTCCACCGATCTCCCTGATGATCCCGATCAGTGTTTCGGGCACCGTTTCGTTGATTCCCTCGCCGTCCGGATCCACGTTGAAGAAAACCTTGACCCCGCCGATCTCCGGGCTGGCCACCACCGAGTGCCAGGTGAACACCCCGGGCAGCCGCTCCGTCATGGCCTCCTCGATCGCTTCCGCCTTCTCGATCAGCCCCGGCTGACCACCGTTGGGAAAGTCAGCGAACTCAAGGCAGAACCTGCCGCGGTCATTCTGCTCGGTCACGCGATTCCTCCTTGTAGGTGAGTGACACGACCGGCAGCCACCTCCCGCCGGTCGCCCCCTCAAAAGGACCCAGCGAAAGAAACTCGCCCCCTTCCCCTCGCGGGAGAGGGACCTTCCGAACCGTCTTGGTTACGACGCGAGAGCGTCGAGGGTCGCCGCTACATCGGCGGTGAAATCGATCGCCTGCGCGACCACGGAGGACGCGTCCTGTCCGGCACAATCGCGCCGGCGGACGTGCCGATCAACGCCTCCTGCTTCTGTCGCTTTTCCGCCGTAGGCTGAAGGCAGCGGGAATCGGTGCCGCAGGGCCGTCCGGGTCGCCCAGGTGGGGGTGGGGATCTCACGGGAATGGAAGAGGGTTGAGTCCGTCAGAGATGGACTGTCTCCACCTCCGTGAACGAGGAGAAGTCGCGGTCCTGGGTCACTACCGCTGCCCCGTGTCGAAGTGCGGTAGCTGCGATCCAGGTGTCGTGGCGGCGACTGCCCGGTTCATCCTGCTGAAGGATCGTCCAGAAGCGCCGCGCGGACCTCCTGGAGGTCGGCCACCAGTCCGGGGTCGGCGGGAGTCTCCGCGATGATCCGACGAAGCTCTGCCGCGCGAACCCACGGGTCTCGCTCGGCGGTATGGGGAACGATGTCGGCGACCGGTCGACGGTTGACCGTGAGCGTCACCGGCTCCCCCGATTCCACCATCGAAACCACGGCTGAAGTCTCGTTTCTCAGCTGCCTTACGGACACGTCGCGCCTCATGTGCACGACTGTAGCAATCACCGCACGCCCGTCTTGGAAACCGCAGACCCAGCTGGAGGTCGGGAGGGAACGGTCAAGTCCGACCGGAAAATTCCAGGTCGGTGAGGCGAGGACCCATCCGAAGGGTGGGCAGCCCGTTCGGTGCCGCGGACCGGACTTTGGTCCCGGGCTTCGGCAACTTCAGGCCAGTTACCTGGCAGAGGGAGTCCAGCACTGTCCGGGGGATGGACATGTCTGTTGCTGAAGATGGTTTGGCTACGAAGGAGATCCGGAATCCGTGATCCTCGGACAGGGGAACCACCGAATGCCACTCGAGCTTGCCGCCGAGCCGCTCCCGCATAAGTCGTTCAAGGATCGCGGCCTTCTCGTTGAGCCAACGACTGTCTGCGTTGGGGAACTGGATCATGTCGATGCAGAAACTCCGCTCCGAAATGGTGTCGGTCCACTGCTCGGCCATCAACTACCTCCTGGTCCGTTTTCCGGGCAGCGCCACACCGCCGTCCTTTCAGACCTAAGGTTCCAGCGGTCAAAACTCGCCCCCGGAGGTTCCGGTGATGCGGTCATTTCCGGCGGCCGCGTTTGGCCGTGGGGGCGGTGTGCTCGTGGTCGGGGTAGCCGATCAAGGGAGGGGCTGGAGGCGCTCATCGGAACGGCCCTCGGTCGTGACTGGCTGCGAGCTCGAATCAGGGAGCTGGCGTAACCCCCGGTGATTCTTGACCTCTGATCTCTACGTGGGGCCCGGCCAGGCGTGAGGTGGGGGGAGAGTTTCTGCCGTCGGGGCCTTCTACTGAAACGGTCGCCGCTGTCCGGCGCAGCGGACCAGATCACCATTTATCCGAAGGAAGAAAGAAATGGCTGACCACGCATCAGCAGCCTGGCGGGACCATGGAGGCAAGCAACTTGTCGTGGGAGATTGAAGTTTTCCGCACTGATGACGGGAAGTCTCCTTTCGTGTCTTGGGTCCGGCGTCTCGAGCCGGACAAGCGGGCGACCGTGATCGCTGCGATCGAGAAGCAGCTTGGAGTGCTCGGAATCGATGTCTGCCGGAGTGAGCTGGGGAAGGCTCTGGGTGGAGGGCTATACGAGTTCCGGATTCGCCACGATGAGGGCGTTGTTCGGCGGAAGGCCGATGGAAAAGGAGCCAGGAAGACCGGCCAGCGTATTCTGCTTCGGGTCTTTTTCCACGTTTACGGGGCCAAGGTCATCCTTCTTCTCGGGGGCTACGACAAGGGGAGGCATCCGAGTGGCAAGCGCCAAGGAAAGGAGATCGAGCGAGCGCGGAAATCCCTGAAGGTGTTCAAGGGCGCGATGAATCAACAACGGCGGACGCATTCGGACCGAGGGCTGCGCTAACAGCAAGCCGCTATATGGGATATAATCCATAGGCGAGAAAGGACGAACCGATGGCAACCACGCCATTCAGCGAACTGACCCGCGAAATTGAGGAAGCTGCGAGCGACGAGGAACGGCGTCAGCTTGACGCTGCACGGGTCCGCTACGAGCTCGGAACGAGACTTCTAGAGCAGCGACTTGCCTTGGGGCTGACCCAGGCCGAGCTGGCTTCGGCTTCCGGCCTGTCCCAAGCCGACGTGAGTCGTATCGAGCGCGGCCAGTCGAATCCCACCGCGACGACTTTGCAAGCGCTAGGTGAGCCACTGGGACTTTCCCTCGACTGGTCTCGCCGGTTGGCGCACCGGTAAGCGATCTCCGGCCCGGGGCCCGATGGCCCCGGGCGGCAAGCTGCGACCGTCTTCCCCAATCAGTCGCAAAGTCAATCAAGGTCAGGAACGCGTAGACCGTGATGATCCGGGTCCCGAGATCGCGGGCCTTTCCGGAGAGGAGTGAGGGCCGAGGCTCGGTCGGGTAGGTCGGACAATCGTTGTTGGGACCGCAGTCTTGACGGGCTTGTCTTGACTGGTTCCGACGGTTGGAAACGCGATCCGTCGCCGAAGATTCTAATTTGCGCGGGTTGAAATGCAGGACACGCGATCAAGCCCTTATTTTAGTAACGAGCTATTCTCTATAATGAGTCGATGACTCGTGATCCAGGGAGAGCCGGCCGGTTCATCCGCGAGCCCGCCGCGGACTATTCGTCGTTCGTGCCCAAGTCGCTCCCGCCGGACCCGCCGCTCGAGTTCACACCGGCGATCGTCAGGGCTCTCTCGGAAGCCGATACCTCCCTCGGAAGACTCGACGGGATCGTCGATGTCGTCCCCGATCCGGATCTCTTCGTTGGCATGTACGTGCGGCGAGAAGCGGTTCTGAGCTCGCAGATCGAAGGTACGCAGAGCTCTCTCGACGACCTGCTCCAGGAAGAACTGGAACCGGCGGCCGAGGTCGTCAGCGACGTTCAGGACATCGTGCGTTACGTGTCCGCCATGAACTTCGGCCTTGATCGCCTGCGATCGCTCCCTCTCTCGCTTCGTCTGATCCGGGAGATTCACGAGGTACTTCTCAAGGATGGCCGCGGCTCCGCCGCCACACCCGGAGAGTTCCGACGGACTCAGAACTGGATCGGCCCGGAAGGAGCGACTCTGGCTACCGCATCGTTCATTCCCCCGTCGGTACCGGAAATGAAGACAGCGCTCGGGGACTTCGAGGGGTTCCTCCACCGTCCACCGGAGTATCCCACCCTGATTGACGTTGGTCTCGCACACGCCCAGTTCGAGACCATCCACCCGTTCCTCGACGGAAACGGAAGGGTCGGGCGACTACTGATTACCCTTCTACTAGTCGAGCGTGGGGTGCTCGCAAGGCCCCTTCTCTACCTGAGTCATTACTTCAAACTCCACCGGCTCGAGTACTACGATCGCCTGAGCGCTGTCAGGCAGGAAGGGGACTGGGAGGGGTGGATCCGCTTCTTTCTCGAAGGAGTGAAGATCACCGCGGCTGAAGCCACACAGACGGCACGGCGGATCTTCGAACTGCGGGAAGAACATCGCCGGAAGATCGTGGATCACAACATCGGTCAGCATGGTTTGACGCTTCTCTCGGAGCTTTTCCGGCACCCGGTCATCGACGTGAAGCGAGCGGCCGAAATCACGTCAACTTCATTTGCGACTGCGAACGGTGTGGTCGCGAAGATGGAGGCGATCGGCATTCTCAAGGAGACCACGGGCCAGAAGCGATTCCGGAAATACCGCTACGAACCCTACGTCGGACTTTTCGAGGAAACCGCTGGTGAAGCTCCCGGTCAAACCGAAGTGACCGCCCGGACCTGATGCCCCGACGCCTTTCCGTGCTGAACTTGCGGGGCACCGGTAAGCGAACCCGGGCCCGGGACCGGTGGCCCGGTTGGCAAACCGATCAGGTGCGCCGGTCCCAGGGCCGCGATCCGGGAAGGTGGCGGTGCTTGCAGAAAATGGGAATCGGTAGCTAATTATCCGCTACAATCGTGCTATGTCTGTGGTGGCGACGAATCCGATTCTTCGAGAGGTCGAGTACCTGCGGGAGGTTGGTTTGGCGGAGGCGGACATTGCCACCGCCACGGCTGCCGGCCGCAGCACGGTTCGGTCGTGGCTGGCCGGTAAGCGGCTGCCGACCGGGGAGCGTCGGGCGAGGTTGGTCGAACTGGCCGCCATGGTTGAACGGCTGGAACGGGTGATGGGCCGTGACTACATTCCGATCTGGATGATCAAGCCGGTTCCGTTGCTGGAGGACCAAAAGCCGGTGGAGGTCATCGGTCAGGGGAGGTATCTCGACGTTGCCAGGGTGATCTCCGGGATGGAAAGCCAGATCGCGGTGTGATCGGCGGGCTTGGCTGAAATCGATCTTGTCCGGGTCGAAGGAGTCTGGTGGCGACAGTCGCTGGCCGGCTTCGACCCGCTGGGCTGGTTCGAGCCACCTCCGGACGGACGTTGGCAGAAGGGGGCGGTTACCGGCGCCCTTTACATGTCGGAGAGTCCGGAGACCGCCTGGGCCGAGTTTTTCAGGGCGGCAGCCGAGCAGGGGCTACCGCCGTACTTGAAGATGCCACGCGACCTCATTCGGTTGGAGGTTGATGTGGGCGAGATCGCTGACCTCTCGACCGGCGAGGCGCTCGAAGCGGCGGGGCTCTCATGGCCTGAACCGGCGAGTCGCCACTGGCCTCCTTTCCAGCGGGCGGGCAGGAGGCTGCTCAACCAGGGGGCGCAAGGGATTCTTGCGCCCTCGGCAGCCAGGGACGGCGGGGTGAACCTCTGCCTGTTCAGACGCGGCCCGGGCCCCGATGGAGTCTCGGTGACCCGGGTGGAAAGGTTCCACAGCCCACCCGGACCTCCCAGCGGCAGCACGATCCGCTGAAAAGCCTCTGCTCGCGGCCGGGGTCAGGACCCGGTTCGGGTTATCCCGGAACCCGGACCGGGACTCCAAGGCACCGTGTCGGCGAGCCTCGTCCGGCTTGACGCCCAATACGATCGGGGCATGAGCGGCGGGGAGAGTTCCGGGTGCGTCGGTGAGGGTCGGGATAGCTGCCCCTTCTGCGCGCGGATCGGGTCGGAGAGCACCGATCGGGCCGCCACCTTCCCCGACGGCTTCCCCTCCGCCGAGGGGCACCGGCTGGTGGTGCCGGTCCGGCATGTGGAGCGGGTGGAGGAACTCGACCCGGAGGAGTGGCGGACCCTGTTCGAACTGGTCCGGGAGGTCGCCGGTGAGGTGGCGGGGCTGCCCGGGGTCGACGGGGTGAACATCGGGGTAAACAGCGGCGAGGCGGCCGGCCAGACGGTCGGTCACGCCCACGTTCACGTGATCCCGCGCCGGACCGGTGACGTGCCCGACCCGCGCGGCGGGGTCAGGTGGGTGCTGCCCGACACCGCCGACTACTGGTCCGGAAGGAAGCCGGGATCCGATGAGTGACCCGATGGTCCTGGGCGGGAAGCTGCTCAGCCTGCTGGACGAAACCGCGGTGGTCGCCACCTACAAGCCGGCGCTTTTGATGTCGATCATCGACTGCGTGACCGAAACCGGCGAGATCGATTCGATCCCGGTCCAGCGGCTGGCCGAACGGGCGATCGAGCTCTACTGGCCCCAGACCACGATCTACCCGACCACCGGCCAGGTGCTTGCCCAAAACCAGGGAACCCAGGCGAAGATCGTGCGGGCGATCGTCGAGTACCGCAGCCAGGCCGGGGTGGGGGCGAGGGCGATCCCGGAACGGCTCAGGCGCGAGAAGGAGTGGGCAAAGTTGATCCGGCAGGTGGAGCCGAGCCTGGCCGAGATGCCGATCCCGCGGCTCCAGGTTCCCTTCGAGCCGTTCCTCTACGAGTTCGACTGGCCGTGGAAGAACACGGGCGGCTGGCGGGTCGGTTCCTACAACCAGAGCTCCCGTGAACTCCGGCTGATGCCGGGCACCGTCCGGTCTCTGATCTCGCTCGGCCCGCTACT
>JAMLGI010000022.1 GCA_023958085.1 Solirubrobacterales bacterium
TCGACAGTGGTCGCGGTACCGGCAACTCAGTGAACGTGAACCGCCCCAACCTCGAATGCAAGGTGTTCCACCAGCGTTTCTCCAGCGGGTGGCCGGGTTTTTTGCTTTTCGCACGGAGCGTCGTCCCGCGAGTACGAAAAGAAAAACGCGGACAGGACCCGCCGGCCGCCAGGCTGGTCCACCATGTGAACCTCCGGCCGTCGCGGAAAGTGATCAGGCGGGGGTTATCGGGTTTCTTCGTTCGGTGAAGGAGCGGTCACGGCCGGCGGCGTTGGCGAAGCGCTGGATCAGCTCGGTGCGGAGGTCCGCGGGTTGGATCACGGCGTCGATCACCATCTCGGAGGCGAGGTGGAGCAGGTCCACCCCTTGCGCGTACTCGTCACGCTTCTCGGCGACGAACCGCTCGCGTTCATCCTCATCCTCGATCGCCTGGATCTGGTTGTAGAAAACCGCGTTGACCGCCGCCTGGGGACCCATCACCGCGATCGAGGCGTTCGGCAGGGCGAGGCAGCAGTCCGGCTCGAAGGCGGGGCCGGCCATCGCGTAAAGCCCGGCGCCGTAGGCCTTGCGGACCACAACCGAGATCTTCGGCACTGTCGCCTCCGACATCGCCGAGATCATTTTCGCTCCGTGCCGGATGATTCCCTGCTTCTCGACCGCGGTGCCGATCATGAAGCCGGGCACATCGGCAAGGAAGAGCAGCGGAATGTTGAAGGCGTTGCAGGTGTTGATGAAGCGGGCGGCCTTGTCGGCCGAGTCGACGAACAGCACTCCGCCCTTCTGCCTCGGCTGATTGGCGACCACCCCGACCACCTTGCCGTCGAGACGCCCGTAACCGACGATCAGTTCCTTCGCCCAGCGCTTCTGGACCTCGATGAAGGAACCGGCGTCGAGGAGCACGTCGAGCAGACGGTTCATGTCGAAGGGGAGATTCTCGTCCTCCGGGATGATCTCCTCGATCGGCGTGTCCGCCGCGGGCGATGCGGGCTCGGCCACCGGCGGGTCGGCCTGCCAGCTGGTCGGCATGTAGGACAGGTAGCGGCGACCGGTCTCGATCGCCTCCTCATCACTTTTCACCAGGAAGTGACCGCAGCCGGACTTGGACGTGTGCATCCTCGCCCCGCCCATCTCCTCCAGGGAGACCGACTCCCCGATCACCATCTCGGCCATCCTGGGTGAACCGAGGTACATCGAGGCGTTTCCGTCCCGCATGATCACGACGTCACAGAAGGCGGGAATGTAGGCGCCGCCGGCGGCGCTGGGCCCGAAAAGCAGACATACCTGCGGCACCCGGCCGCTCATCCTCACCTCGTTGTAGAAGATCCGGCCGGCGCCCCGACGCCCCGGAAACATCTGGACCTGCTCGGTGATCCGGGCTCCGGCCGAGTCAACCAGGTACACCATCGGGATCTCGAGGACCAGGGCGCGCTCCTGGATCCGCAGAATCTTCTCGACCGTCTTCGGCCCCCAGGACCCGGCCTTGACGGTCGGATCGTTGGCCATCAGCGCAACCGGCCGGCCCTCGACCAGCGCGGTGCCCGTCACCACACCGTCAGCACCCAGACCCTCCCGGTCCCAGTTGGCCAGCAGCGCGTCCTCGACGAAGCTGCCCTCGTCCACCAGCAGCGCCACCCGTTCACGGACCGGGAGCTTGCCCTGCTCCGCGACCTTCCTGTGGTGCCGTTCCGGGCCGCCGCCGAGGGCGGCCCGAAGGGCGGGGTCCAGATCAACCTTGGGCATCGGGCTCTCTCCCAGCCAGATCCATGGGTTCCGGCCGCTACAGACCCGGATTGACGGCGACCGGCTTCTCGCCCGAGTAGTCGTAGAAGCCGCGGCCGTTCTTCTTGCCGTAGAAGCCGGCAGCCACCATCTTGCGAAGGGTCGGCGGAGCGGCAAACCGGCGTTCCCGGAACTCGTCGAACATCACGTTCGAGATCGACATCAGGGTGTCGAGACCGACGAAGTCGGAGAGCGTGAGCGGACCCATCGGGTGACCGGCCCCGGCCTTCATCGCGGCGTCGATCTCCTCGATCGTGCCGATTCCCTCTTCCAGACCCCGGATGCCGTCGAGCAGATACGGAACCAGCAGGCGGTTGACGATGAATCCGGCCTTGTCCTTGGTCCGCACGGTCAGCTTGCCGAGCTTCTGTCCGAACTCGAGCCCGGCCTCCATGGTTTCGTCAGAGGTGGAGATCGCCTGGATCACCTCGACCAGTTTCATCACCTGAACCGGATTGAAGAAGTGAAGTCCGAAGAACCGGTCGGGCCGGGCGGTGGCGGCAGCCATGTTGACCACCGGCAGTGAGGAGGTGTTGGTTGCGAACAGGGCTTCGTCCTTGACGATCCCGTCGAGTTCACTCCAGATCCCGAGTTTCAGCTCGAGATCCTCGGTGACCGCCTCAACCACCAGGTCGCAGTCGGCAAACTCGCCGAGGTCGAGGGTGCCGTGGATCCGGCCCAGGGTCGAGTCGGCGTCAGCCTGTTCCAGCCTGCCCTTCTCGACCGCGCGGCCGAGCAGCTTGCCGATCTTCCCGATGCCGGCATCCAGCTTCTCCTGATTGGCCTCGGTGACCACCACGTCGTAGCCCGCCTGGGCACTTACCTGAACGATGCCGTGGCCCATCAGACCGCAGCCGACGACGCCAACCTTCTTGATCTCCATCTGGAGCGTTCCTCCTGTAGCGAAGTTCTTGACCCGGCGAACCGGAAACTTTCCACCCGGACAGCCGGACGGGGCCACCGCCACGAAGCGGGTGACCGGGAAGGCAGCCTATTGAACGGGACCCTTGAGCGGAATCAGGGTGGTCAGATAGGGATCGGGCGAGATCACGATGCAGGTGAGTCCGTACCGGGCGTACCTCTTCTGCATCTCCGGCGTGAAGGCACAGGTCATTTTCGGCCGGTAGGGGCTGCCGGCCCACGGCTTTCCGCCCTTGCCCCGGCTGGCCCTCTTCAGGCACTGCCGCTTCTTCTTGCCCTTGAAGCGCTTGCATTTCTTTTTCGCCTTGGCCGATACCGAGACCGAGGCACCGGTCCCGTCAGCGATCGCGGGGGCGGCGGTCGAGCCGCCGAGGAAGGCGATGGCCGACAGGACGACAAGAAGTGTGCGAACGGGATTCATGGTCGGGAAATGTAGCGGCTGCGGCGGTTGGCTCACGAAACTCCGGCGGCCTCGATCCGACGACCCATCTCCTCGCCGAGCTTCTGCAGGCCGCTCATCGGCCGCACCATCACGGTCATCTCCGAGATCAGTCCGTCTTCATCGAAACGGAGGATGTCGACGCCCTGGAGCTCACGGTCTCCGACCCGGGCTTCGAACTGGAGCACCGCGGTGTCCCCGGTCTCGACCTGGGCGATGTAGCGAAAGTTCTCGAACACCTGGACCACCTGGCCGAGCAGGAAGGCCGCGGCGTCAATCCCGTCGTACGGCTTGTGGACAAACGGGCTGCGAAAAACCACATCCTCCCGGAAGAGCTGCCGTCCTCCCTCGATGTCCTTTGCCTCCGCCATCTGCCTGAAGCCGTCGCTTTTCATGCGGAGATCCTACCCCCGGTCGTGCGACCAATCAACGGGACCGGCCTTGAGTACATGGGCGCCGAGCGGCCGCCCGAGGATTCGCTGGGCCTCGGCGGAGGCGGCGATCAGTTTCTCGAGGTCCACCCCGGTCTCGATCCCCATCTCACCGAGCATCGAGATCAGGTCCTCGGAGGCGACATTTCCGGTGGCCCCGGGCGGAACCGGGCAGCCACCGAGCTCGCCGAAACTCGACTCGAAGGAGTCGACCCCTTCCTCCAGGGCGGCCAGCACGTTGGCCATCGCCTGACCTCTGGTGTCGTGAAAGTGGGCGGTCAGTTCGACCCGGGCCCGGGTCAGCCCCTCAGAGTCGAACCGCTCCCGGGCAGCCGCGAAGAACCGCCGCACCTGAACCGGGTTCGCCATTCCGGTGGTGTCGCCAAAGCCGATCTCGGCACATCCGGCAGCAGCGAGCCTGACCGCTATTTCAAGCACCCGTTCGACCGGCACCTGCCCCTCGTAGGGGCAGCCGAACGAGGTCGAGATGACACCCTCGGACCGGAGTCCCGCCTCGCGAGCCACCGGAATCGTCTCCTCCAGACCCTTGAGCGACTCCTCCACCGAACGGTTGACGTTGCGTCGGTTGTGAGTCTCGGATGCCGAAAGAAAGAAGTTGGTCTCATCGAAACGGTCCCGTCGCTCAAGGGCGCGATCCAGGCCTCTCCGGTTGGGAATCAGCACCGAGTAGGAAACGCCTTCCGGATGCGAGATCCCGGCCAGGACCTCTTCGGCATCCGCCAACTGCGGGATCACATCGGGCCGGACGAACGAGGTCACCTCGATCCGTCTCAGACCGGTGGCAGCGAGCTGGTCGATCAACCGGATCTTGTCCTCCGTGGCGATCACCTCGGGCTCGTTCTGGAACCCGTCACGGGGCCCAACCTCACGGATATGGACGGAATCGGGTAGGCACATGGCAGCAAAGAATACGCGGCAGGTCCCGAACCAAGTCCCCGCCGGATCAACCGGAGCCGCGTGCCGGATCGGATACGGTGCGCTCGATGCCCGATGAAGAACTGATGATCGGGGCCCCGCCTGTCGAGGACCGTCTGGTGACCCTGGGCAACTGGCAGAAGCCGCCTTTCAACCGGTGGTCGTTTCTGCACATGCGGGAACTGATGCCCTCCCAGCGGATCGGCCGGGGGAGCGACCCGTCACAGGACCTTGAGTACTCCCCGGACGAAGCCCGGGTTACCGGTGCCCCGGTGACCAGAGTCGACGGCAAGGAGTCGACCGTGGGCGAGGTCCTGGACGAAACCTGGACCGACGCCGCCGTGGTGATCCACCGGGGCAGGGTCGCGTTCGAGCGATACCACCGCCGGATGCCGGACGACACCCCGCACCTGCTGATGTCGGTGAGCAAGTCTGTGGTGGGGTCGGTCGCCGGGATCCTGGTCGAGCGCGGCGTTCTCGATCCGGAGGACCCGGTCGAGAAATACGTCCCCGAGGTGGCGGGGGCGGGATACGGTGGCGCCCGGGTCAGGAACCTGCTCGACATGCGCAGCGGAGTCCGCTTCAGCGAGGAGTACCAGAATCTGGAGGCGGAGGTCCGCCAGATCGAGCGGCACATGGGCTGGCGTCCACGCTCCGAGGGCCAGCCGAACCTGGGCCTCTACGGCTATCTGGCCACACTCGAGACCGAGACCGAACATGGTGGCAAGTTCGTCTACCGCTCGGCCGATACCGACATGCTCGGGTGGGTTCTGGAACGGGCCGCCGATGCCCGGATGGCCGACCTGATCTCGGAACTCATCTGGCGCCCGATGGGGGCCGAACGGGACGCCGAGATCACCTGTGACGGCCACGGCAGCCCGGTCCACGACGGTGGCATGTCAGCCACCGCCCGCGATCTCGCCAGGTTCGGGAAGCTGCTGCTCGACGACGGTCAGGTGGATGGCCGGTCGGTGATCCCCGCCGACTGGCTCCGCCAGTCCCGCAGCCTCGATCCCGACATCCGGGAGGCTTTCAAGGCCGGGGACTCGGAGCCGTACCTGCCCGGTGGCTGGTACCGCAACCAGTTCTGGCACGTTCCGGCCCGGTCCGGCGACGTTCAGCTCTGCCTCGGGATCCACGGCCAGATGATTCTGGTCGATCCACACACCGAAACGGTCTCGGTGAAGCTGTCGACCTGGCCGGACCCCCAGAACCCGGCCTATCTGATTGACACGATCCGGGCTTTCACCTCGGTCGGCCGGGATCTGGCCGGCCTGCCGGAAAGCGTCGCCACCCCCGGCGACCGTGGCGCTCCCAGCGACAGCGGAGTGATCAAGGGTCCGAAGGAGACCCGGGAAGAAAACCTCCGTGAACGCGACGAAACCGGCCCGCCGGCCTGAGCCGGACCAGGGACGCGGCCCGGATCAGCCCAGGTCGCGGGCGAGCAGGTCGTCCCAGGTTTCCCGTCTGATCACGGCCCGGGCCCGGCCTTCCGAGGCGAGCACAACGGGGATCTTCAGGGCCCCGTTGTAGTTGTTGCCCATGGTGAAGCAGTAGGCGCCGGTCGCCGGCACAGCCAGCAGATCACCGACCTCGGGCCGGGGCAGATCGATCGGGTCGATCAGCACATCACCGCTCTCACAGTGACGGCCGGCCACGGCCACCGTTTCCGCGGGGGACTCGTTCATCCGGGCAGCGAGGGCAGCCTCGAACCGCTGACCGTAGAGCGACACCTCGAGGTTGTCTCCCATGCCCCCATCCACCGCGGCGAAGGTTGCCGCCCCCCGCTTTACCGTCGTCACCCGGTAGATCGTCGTCGCCATGGTCGCGACCACGCTGCGGCCGGGTTCGATGATGATCTCGGCGGCGGCGGGGAGATGCTCCCGGGCGGCCCCGACCAGGGCGTCCAGATACTCGGGCACCGACGGTGGACGGTCGGCGAATGTGTAGCGGGCGCCGAGCCCGCCTCCGAGGTCGTAGACGTCGAACTCGCCCAGTTCGGCCAACGGCTCGACCGACCGGGCGAACGGCCCGACCTCGAGGATCTGCGACCCGACGTGCGCGTGGAGGCCCCGCATCTCCAGCTTCGGGCTGGCCTCGATTCGCTCGATCAACCGTCGGGCATCGGCCGGGGAGAGGCCGAACTTCGAACGCTCGTGGCCGGTGAGCACATCCCGGTGAGTGTCGGCGGTGACCCCCGGGATGACCCTGACCAGCACATCCTGGCTGCGCCCGGCGGGGACGATCATCTCCAGCCGATCGACGTCGTCGGCGTTGTCCACAACAACGAGACCGACTCCCTTGCGTACCGCCAGTCCGATCTCGGCATCGGTCTTGGCGTTGCCGTGAAGCACCAGCCGGGCCGGATCGGCACCGGCCCGCAGGGCGGTGACGATCTCGCCGCCGCCGGCCACGTCGAGGCCGAGGCCCTCCTCGACCATCAAGCGCTGTATCGCGGTGGCGGGGAAGGCCTTGGAGGCGAACACGACCCTCGACCGGGGCCAGCGCGTCGCCAGTTCCTCCCGGTACTCACGGGCACGGTGGCGCAGGGCGTCCTCGGCCACCACCATCATCGGTGTGCCGAACTCGTCGGCGAGGAGATCGGCCCGGCAGCCCCCGATCGTCAACACCCCGTCGTCGACTCCGCTTCCGGGCGGGAAAAGGGAGAGCAGGTCACCCATCACGGCCTTCCGGGATCAGCTCGATTCACGGGACGGCTTTTCGGCCAGGGCACGAGGGAGCACGATCGCCGCCACCGGTGAATGCCGGAGAATCTTGTTGGCTCGCGAACCGAGAAAGACCCGCGCGGCCGGTCCCAGACCGCTCGATCCGAGCACGAGAATCTCGTCAACCATCCAGTCGATGTCCTCGAGCGCTTCGTCCCAACTGCCCCCGTGTCCGATCTCCGGGGTCTCGACCACCGGGGCCCCCGGCATCGCCCGGACCTCCTCCACGGCCCGGTTGAGGGCCAGTCCCATCTCGGCAGCCCAGGCCTCGAGCATCGCGGTGTCACCCTCCACCCCGAGGGTCATCGTGTAATCGGGACGGGACCTGGACATGAAGGAGACCAGCCGCAGCGGCACTCCGAACTCGGCCGCTCTGCCGGCGGCAGTCTCCAGCAGGCTGGCCCGCCCCGAGCTGCCGAACGCCAGGCTGATCCGCCGGAGCCTGGCTTCCCGGGCGTACCGGAACCCTCGCGGGGCGACCGCGACCGCGACCTCGGAACTGTGCAGAACGTGGTTGGAGACACTGCCCAGCGCGATGTGACCGAACACCCCGTCGCTGCTGGAACCGAGCACCAGCAGGTCGGCCTGGCGCTCTCCGGCCGCCTCGAGCAGGGCACCCGGAATCGACCTCGACCGCTGGACGATGAACTCGACCGTGATCCCGTCGGGCAGGATCGAACGCGCCCGGTCGTACCGCTTGCGGGCATAGGCCTCCTCCTCGTCGGACTCGGGGCCGGAAAGCGGGATCGGCCAGGGCCGCCGGACCACACTCACGACGACCAGGGACCGGCCCGAGGACCGGGCCAGCATCGCGGCGAGCGAGAGGGCGTCCTTGCCGTGTTCATCCGGGGCGAAGCCGACGACGATGGTCATGACTGTGCGTCCTCCTTGTCGAGTCCGACGTGTTCATGCCGGCCCAGGTGAGAGTGCCTGATGCCGTAGGCGAAGTACCAGATCAGCACGATCGCGGTCCAGACCGCGAAGACCAGGATGGTCGTGATCCTCAGGTTCTGGATGATCCAGAGCGAGCCGGCGATCGCCAGGATCGGGGTCACCGGGTAGAACGGAACCGTGAATCCGCGATCGAGGTCGGGCTCGGTCTGCCGCAGGATGATCACCGCGATCGAGACCACGGTGAATGCAACCAGGGTGCCGATGCTGGTCATCTCGGCGAGGAAGTCGATCGGGATCACCCCGGCCAGGATCGAGACCACGATGGCGACCACGATCGTGTTCCGTACCGGGGTCATGGTCCGCTTGTTCACCTTGTGGAAGAACTCGGGGATCATCCCGTCCCGCGACATCGCGAACAGGATCCGGGTCTGGCCGAACAGGGTGACCAGAGTCACGCTGAAGATCGAGATCACCGCCCCGGCGGCGATGAAGGTACCCGGCCAGGTGGAACCGGTGATGTTTTCGAGAATTTGGGACAGACCCGCCTCCTGCCCCTCGAACTGCTGCCACGGCTGGGCCGCCAGGCCGACGATCGCGACCAGGATGTACATGCCGGTCACCACCAGCAGGGCGCTGATGATCGCCAGCGGCATGTTCCGTCTCGGGTTCTTGACCTCCTCGCCGGCGGTGGAAACCGCATCAAGCCCGACGAAGGTGAAGAAGATCACCCCGGTGGCGGCGGTGACCCCGCTGAAACCGTATGGCGCGAAATCCTGAAGGTTGTCGCTGTTCCACCCGGTGATCCCGATCGCGACGAAGACCAGCAGGACTCCGAGCTTGATCATCACCATCACCGCGTTGACCTTGGCCGACTCGCTGGCACCGCGAATCAAGAGCAGGGCGCACATGGCAACCAGCAGCACCGCCGGCAGGTTGATGATCCCGCCCTGCTCGGGGGCGTAGGCCAGCTCGGTCGGCAGCGAAAAACTGAACAGGTTGCCGAGCAGCTCGTTGATGTACTGCGACCAGCCGACCGCGACCGCCGCGGTCGACACGCCGTACTCGAGCAGCAGGCAGGCGGCCACGATCATCGCCACGAACTCGCCGAGCGAGGCGTAGGCGTAGGAGTAGGAGGATCCCGAAACGGGCACGGCGCTGGCCAGCTCGGCATAACAGAGCGCGGTGAGCCCGGCCACCACGCCGGCCAGCAGGAAGGCGAAGATGGTGGCCGGCCCGGCCATCGGCACCGCTTCGGAGAGAATGAAGAAGATCCCGGTCCCGATCGTCGCACCGATCCCGAAGGTGGCCAGCTGGAACAGCCCGATCGATCGTTTCAGCTCACTCTGGCCGGTGTCCGCACCGGTCTCCGCGCTGAACTCCTGAACGGGCTTTCGCCGGAACAACTGTTCACTGAGTGACGCCATCCACTCCTCCACCTCGGCGATCGCATCTCCGTCCGGTCGCCCTCGACTGAACCGAGACTAGCCCCCGGCGCGGAGGGGAGTCAACCCGGAAACTTCCCGGTCGGAGAGTTGGACAGCCGTCCCGGGCAGATCTATGCTCGGGGCGTGGAGAGCTTCAAGGCATTGGTCCGGCAGCCAAGCCCGCGGATGGCGGAGGGGCTGGTGACTCACATCGAACGGACCCCGATCGATCTGGATCTGGCGGTCCGCCAGTGGCACGGTTACGTGCAGGCGATGGCCGACGCCGGCTGGGTGATCACCGAGGCGGATCCGGCCCCCGACTGCCCGGACAGCGCCTTCATCGAGGACACCGTCGTCACCTACGGCGACCTGGCCGTGATCACCCGGCCGGGCGCCGACGAGCGTCGGCCGGAGACCGTCGGGGTCGAGCCGGCAGTCCGGGCTGCCGGCTACCGGGTCGCCCGGATCACTGCCCCCGGCACGCTCGATGGCGGCGATGTCCTGAAGTTCGGCGGGACCGTTTACGTAGGTGAGGGAGACCGGACCAACGCCGAAGGCATCCGGCAGCTGGAGGGACATCTCGGCGAGTTCGGCGCGAGCGTGGTGTCGGTTCCCCTGGCCAGTGTCCTTCACCTGAAAACGGCGGTGACCGCCCTTCCCGACGGCACCGTGATCGGGTTTCCGCCGCTGGTCGATCATCCCGAAGCGTTCGACCGGTTCGAACCGGTCCCGGAGGAACAGGGGGCCCATGTGGTTCTGCTCGGCGGCACCCGACTGCTGATGGCGACCAGCGCTCCCCGCACCACCCGGCTGCTCGAGGAACGCGGCTACGACCCGATCACCGTCGACATCTCCGAGTTCGAGAAACTCGAAGGCTGCGTTACCTGCCTTTCGGTCCGGATGCGTGGAGTCTGAGCTCCGGTGGCCGGTCTCATCGGCCGCTTGATCGCCCGCCTGCGCCGGCAACCTGACGCCCGGACCGCACCGCCACGGAGATTCCGGAAGAAGGGCTTGCAACCCGCGCGTGGGCAGGTCAGTATGGGGATCGTGGAACAGACCGTGGAGACGAGCGAACTGAACGGCCCTGTACTCAAGGGCATCCCCTCGATCCGGACCTTTTTCCGCACCAACCGACAACCGGTGTTCTTCGTCGGACCGACCGCGTTCAACCTGCTCGGCATCGACCGCTGGGTGAGGAACTTTTTTTACATCGCCTACTACGACTCCTGGGATGGCGCCCACCCGCGGGTGTTCAGCCCGAAGAGCAAACCGTATGTGGATTTCGAGAGCAGCGAGGAGATCAACAACTACCTGCTGCGGGACGAGGAGGTCCGTCGCTTCATCGCCTCGAAGACCAGTTCCGCCTATCCGGAACCGAAGATCGCCATGGTCTTCTTCGACACCGAGACCGAGGAGATCTGCGAAAAGCAGGGCTACGACCTGATCCTTCCCCCGGACTCGATGCGACAGCATCTCGATTCGAAGATCGTGATGACCCAGTTGGGTAACGATGCCGGCGTACCCTCCGCCCCGAACATCCTCGGCCGGGCCTCCGACTACGGGGAACTGATCGATCTGGCCACCGGGGCCGGGCTCGGAACCGACCTGGTGGTGCAGACGCCATATGGCGATTCCGGCCGGACCACCTTCTTCATCAAGGAGGAGGCCGACTGGGACGACAAGGCCGACCAGATGGTCGACGAGGAACTGAAGGTGATGAAGCGGATCAACCACCGGGCGGCTGCGGTTGAAGCGGTGAACACCAAGCACGGAACGGTGGTCGGGCCGTTCATGACCGACCTGACCGGCTATCCGGAACTGACTCCCTACAAGGGCGGCTGGTGCGGCAACGATCTCTTCCCCGAGGCGCTGAGCGAAGCGCACCGGACGGTGGCGGTCGATCACGTACGCAGGCTCGGCGACCAGCTGCGGAAGGAGGGCTACCGCGGCTTTTTCGAGGTCGATGTCCTGATCGACCTCGACACCGACGAGGTCTATCTGGGCGAGGTCAATCCGCGGATCTCCGGTGCCTCCTCGATCACCAACGTGACCGCCGGGGCGTACGCCGACATCCCGCTGTTCCTGTTCCACCTGCTCGAGTTCATGGACATCGAGTACGAGATCGATGTGGCCGAGATCAACGAGCGCTGGCGTGAACTGGCCGCGGTCGATGTCTGGTCCCAGCTGATCATGAAGGAACCGGAAGGCGAGGTCGAGCGGATCCTGGCGGCACCCCGGACCGGGACCTACCAGATGGACGAGGAGGGAAACCTCAACTTCATCGCGGTCAGCAACGACTGGCACCAGATCACCCATGAGGACGAGTGTTTCTTCCTCAGGGTTTACGGAGCCGGGGACTACAAGTTCAAGGGCGCCGACCTCGGCATCCTGGTCACCAAGGGACGGATGCAGACCGCCGACGGTCTGACCGGCCAGTGCCGGAACTACATCGCCGGGATCCGGTCGCAGTACCAGAGCGAACCGGTTTCCGAGTCCCCCGCGGTGATGCCGATCAGTTACGTCAAGTAGCGCCCGCCGAAGACGGGATCCTGCCCGCCAAGCCGGGTTCCGGAACCGGCGGTCGGGTCCATAGACTCCGGCGCCATGAACTCACAGAATCCGACTGAACCGATCCCGATCATCGGCGGCACCGGAGCCCTCGGTTCCGGACTGGCCAGGCGTTGGGCACTCGGAGGGGCCGAGGTGGTGATCGGATCGCGAGATGCGGAGCGAGCCCGGGAGGCGGCGGAAAGGGTCGCGGTCGAGACCGGGGGCAGGGCTCGCGGCCTCGTGAACGAGGAGGCGGCCCGGGAAGCCGAAGTCGTGTTCCTCACGGTTCCCTTCCGCAACCAGTCCGAGTACCTGACGAACCTGAAGACTGCGCTTCGACCCGGTCAGATCCTGGTCGACTGCTCGGTACCGCTCGCCGCCGCGATCAGCGGCAAGGCGACCCGGACGATCGGGATCTGGCAGGGTTCCGCCGCCCAGCAGGCCCAGGAGATGGTCCCGGACGGGGTGACCGTGGTCTCGGCGCTTCACACCGTGAGCGCCCCGGGCCTCGGCGATCTCTCTTCCGCACTTGACGAGGACGTGCCGGTCTGTGGCGACCGCAAGGCGGACAAGGCCAGGGTGGCCGCGCTGATCGCCCGGATCGACGGCCTCCGACCGGTCAACGCGGGGGCGCTCGAGATCTCCCGGATCGTCGAGCAGCTGACGGCGCTGATGATCTCGGTCAACGTCCGCTACCGGACCCACGCCGGGTTGAAGTTCACCAACCTGCCTGAAGGCGACCCCTTCGCGTGACCGGGCCGGGCCGATGAGGGTTGCACTCCTGGCCGGTGGAACCGGCGGAGCCAAGCTGGCGGCGGGGCTCCAGGCGGTCGTCGGCGAGGAACTCACCGTGGTCGCCAACACCGGTGACGACATCGAAATCCTCGGCACCTACGTCTCCCCCGACCCCGATCTGATCACCTGGTGGCTGTCCGGGCAGATTGACGAAACCAGAGGCTGGGGTCTCGAAGGAGACAGCCAGGTCGTTTTCGAGCAGCTGGTCAGGTTCGGCGCCCCTGCCTGGTTTTCACTGACCGACCGCGACCTCGCCGCCTGCCTCTACCGCAAGGACTTCCTTTCGGCCGGCGGTCGACTCACCGACGCCCAGGCCCAGATCGCCCGTGGGGTCGGCGCGAAGGCGACCGTCCTGCCGATGTCGGACGACCCGGTCCGGACCCGGATCATGAGTGGCGGAATCTGGCGCGATCTGCAGGAGTACCTGATCCTCGAGGGTGGCCAGGCCGAGGTTCAGGGGGTGGAACTGGACGGAATCGCCGAGGCGAGAGCCACACCGGAGGTCCTGGATGCCTTTGCCAACGCCGAGCTGATCGTGATCGGGCCTTCCAACCCGGTGATCAGCATCGGCCCGATTCTGGCGGTGCCGGGAGTGCGGGAGGCGATGATCGCCGCCGCGGCCCCGGTGGTTGCGGTCAGCCCCTACGTCGCCGGCAGGGTGGTGAAGGGACCAACCGACCTGTTCATGGAGGCGATCGGCAGGCCGCGGACGGCCGCCGGAGTCGCGACCCTCTATCGCGAGGTGATCGACGGCATGATCTGCGACAGCGGCGATCCCGACCCGCCACCGGAGGAGGTCCGGGCCTTCTCCACTCCAACCCTGATGCACAGCGCCGAGAGTCGGGCAACGGTGGCCCGGGCGGTCCTCGAGGTCGGCCGGCGCCTCGGCGAGCAGTGACGATGTCCGCTTTCGCGGTGATCACGATCAAGCGGTTCGACCGGGCCAAGCAGCGGCTCGCCGACTCGGTCGCCCCGGACCAGCGGCAGCGGCTGGCGGAAGCGATGTTCAGCGACGTGCTCGAGGCGGTGAAGCTGGCGAGAATGCTGACCGGGATCGTGGTCGTAACCGGTGAACCGAAGGCGGCCGGGGTAGCTGCCGAAGCGGGCGCTCAGGTGGTCGAGGACCCGGTCGACGGTGGTCACTCGGAGGCCGCGACCCGGGGCCTGCGAAGAGCCATCGATCTCGGCGCCGACCGGGTGATCCTCCTGCCCGGCGACTGCCCCCTGCTGGACCCGCGGGAACTCGACCGTCTCTTCACCGGGATGCCGTCGCCCTGGGTGGCCGTGGTCCCCGACCGGCACGGCACCGGAACCAACGCCCTGGCTCTGGCCCCACCCGACGCGATCATTCCCGCGTTCGGCGAGGGGAGCTGCGAGCGACACCTCGGGCTGGCCCGGGAAGCCGGGATCCCGGCTTCCCGGGAGGAGCTCGCTTCGCTCGCGCTCGACCTCGACACTCCAGCCGACCTGGTCGCGCTCACCGGCGCGATCGAGACCGAACGGGCAGCCGGCAGAAAGGGGCCGGCTCGACACACCGGCTCGGTTCTGGGAATCTGAGCCAATGGATGGCGACGTCCCACCCGAAATCCGGATCACCCCGGTCAACGGCCTGCCCGAGATCGAACCGGGCTTTGAACTTGGCGGAGGGATCGCCGGACTGATCGATCTCACCACCGAAGACATCGTTGTGGTCTCCCAGAAGGCCGTCTCCAAGGCCGAGGGACGGGTGGTCGATCTCGCCTCGGTCACGGCCGGACGGGAAGCGACCGACCTGGCGATCCGTCTGCGCAAGGATCCCCGGATGGTGGAACTGATTCTGCGCGAATCGCGGCAGGTGATCCGTTCGGACCCCGAGCGCGGCATCCTGATCACCGAGACGAACCACGGTTTCGTCTGTGCCAACGCGGGAATCGATGCTTCAAATCTCGACCGGCCCGATGCTGTTGTTCTGCTGCCGAAGGACTGCGATCACGCCGCCCGGGTGATCCGGGCCGAGATCGAGGACGAAACCGGCAACCGTCCCGGGGTGGTCATCTCGGACAGCTTCGGCCGCCCCTGGCGCTACGGCCAGTTCGAGGTGGCGCTCGGGACGGCCGGGGTCGAGGTGCTGGACGACTGGCGGGGAATCCACGACCGGAACGGCCGGGTGCTCACCGCAACCACGATCGCCGCCGCCGATCAGATCGCCGCCGCCGCCGACCTTGCCCGTTCCAAGACCAGCGGTACCCCGGCGGTCCGGTTGCGCGGACTCGGCCGGTTCGTTCGCCCGGAGAACGGCCCCGGCTGCGGGGTCCAGCTTCGTCCCGCCGGAGAAGACCTGTTCCGCTGAACCGGGCGGCCCGCTCCCCTACTTCACAACCAGGACCGCTCCGGCCGTACGCTTCTTCATCCCCTTGCCGGAGACACTGAACCGGACCCGGACCCGGCGACCCTCCGCCGCCCTCCGGCGAACGGTCACGGTGATCTTCGCGGTCTTCGCCCGACCGGGAAGGATCCGGCCCAGGGTGACGCAGCCGCCGCTTCCGAGACTCCGTTTCGGGATTCGCCCGCAGACTTTCACCTTGACCGCCGGGGTCCCACCGGTGTTCCTCACCTTGACCCGGAAGACCGCCTTCCGGCCGTGGTGGATCCGCTTCAACCTCGGTGTGATCTTCAACGGTGCGAAGACTGCCCTCCTGGCGGAAGGCCGCGGGATCGGGATCAGGTCACCCCAGGTCTCGTTGTCGGAATCTCCGTCGCCCAGGTTCCCCCGGCCGATTCCGCCCCAGCAGACCACCGGACCGCTTTCGCCGCTGCCACGAATCGCGCAGGTGTGGGAGCCTCCGGCACTGATCTTCAGGGCGTTGTCCAGCCCGGCCGCGATCACCGGGGTCTGACTGCCGGCCTCGCTGCCGAGTTGGCCGAACTCGTTGCTGCCCCAGCAGACTGCCACCCCGTTGGTCCGGATCGCACAGCTGTGGTCCTTCCCGGCGCTGATCTGTCCGGCATCATCGAGACCCGAGACTTCGACCGGGGCGGCGATCCCGTCGGTGCTGCCATCTCCGAGCTGACCGAAGTCGTTGTCGCCCCAGCAGACCACCCGACCGGAACTCTGGATCGCGCAGGTGTGGAGGTCGCCGGCGCTGATCTCGACCGCGTTATCCAGGATTCCGGTGTTTTTGGGAAGCGACCGCTGGGAATAACTGCCGTCACCGAGTTGGCCGACGCTACTGCTTCCCCAGCAGACGACATGGCCCGATGTCGTCACCTGACCGAGGGTGCGAATTGCACAGGTGTGGGCGACCCCGCCGCTGATCCGCCAGGTCCTGTACAGGCCGAAGATCGCCGCCGGGGTCAGCCTGCCGGTTTCGCTGCCGTCGCCGAGCTGCCCGTGGGGGTTGTTACCCCAGCAGAGCGCCTGGCCGGTCTGGCGGATGGCGCAGGTGTGGCCGCTGCCCGCGTCGATCTGCTTCGCGTTGTACATGTTCTCTACCTTCACCGGGATCGAGCTGCTGGTGGTCCGGTCATTGCCCAGCTGGCCGTAAACGTTGTAGCCCCAGCAGACTGCCTGACCGTATCGACGCACCGCGCAGGTGTGGTAGGCGCCGGAATCAATCTTCGTGGCGTCGTCCAGCCAGGCATCGCCCGCTCCGGTGCCCTTGACCTTGACCGGGGTCTGGCTGCTGTCGGTGGTGCCGTCGCCGAGCTGTCCCTCGCTGTTGTCACCCCAGCAGACCACCTGACCGGACGGCTCGATCGCACAGGTGTGGTCGGTCCCGGATGACACCGCCTTGGCGTTCAACTGGGCGGATGCAGCTCCCGGCAGGATCAGAAGCAGAGCGAAGGTGGCGGCTACGCCCAGGCTGACGATCGGATTCAGTCGAGTTATCGACTCCCGAGTTTTCATCTGGACCTTGAAAATCCGGCCGGTCGTCATCCGTCGCATCTGCCCGCTCCTTTGGCGTTTGATCCCCTTCCTCAATCGTTAACGAAAGCCGGACGGAGAAGTTACGGATAAACCCTCATTCTGCGGTTTGCCCGCAATCGGCTAGTTTCGACGGGTGGGTAGGTTCCTCTTCTCGGCAATGGTTTCGCTCGACGGCTTCACCGAGGACGCTGCCGGAAACATCGACTGGTCGGAGCCCGACGAGGAGGTGCATCGGTACGCCAACCGCCGCACCGACGAAGCGGGACTGATCATCATGGGCCGCGGCCTGTACGAGTCGATGGAGCCCTTCTGGACCGACCTGGACCGGAACCCCGAGGGGCCCGAGTACGTTGTCGAGTTCGCCCGGATCTGGGTGAGCAAGCCGAAACTGGTGGTCAGTCGCAGCCTGGAATCGGTGCCCGAGCCGATCCGGCTGGTTCGTGAAATCGACCCCGGCTGGGCCACCGGACTCCGGGACAGGGTCGACGGTACGATCGTCGTCGGCGGGGCCGAACTGGCTTCCGGGATGGCCGCCCTGGGGATGATCGACGAGGTGGAGATGATCACCCTGCCGCTACCCGTCCTGGGAGGAAAACCGTTCTTCGGGCCCGGTTTTCGCGGCTACGGTTTCAAGGCGATGGAGGTCCGCCGGTTCACCGGCGGCAGTTTCGCCACCCGGTTGCAGGCGACCACCCCGGACGTCTAGGTTCTAGCCGGCCTCAAGGTCGAGCACCAGCGAGCCCTCCACCCCGGCCCGAAGTCGCTCCAGGGCTTCCCCGGCGGCCTCCAGGGGAAGCGTCTCGACCGTGGTCCTGACCCGGTGCTTCGCCGCCAGGGCCAGTAGCTCCTCACCGTCGCTGCGGGTCAGGTTGGCGACCGAGTGGAGGCTGCGTTCCTCCCACAGGTCCGAGTAGGGAAACGACGGGATGTCACTCATGTGGATGCCGGCGCTGACCACCCTCGCCCCGGGCCCGGAGGCCCGAAGGGCCGCCACCATCAGGTCACCGACCGGGGCGAACACCACCCCGGCATCGAGCGGCTCGGGCGGTATCTGCTCGGACGATCCGGCCCACTCAGCCCCGAGGCTGCGGGCGAAACCCTGACCGGCATCATCGCCCGGTCGGGTGAACGCGAACACACGAAAGCCCTCCCCCACCGCCACCTGGCAGAGGATGTGGGCAGCCGAGCCGAAGCCGTACAGTCCAATCCGGTCGCCGACCGCCTCACCGGTGGCGATCCGGAAGGCCCGGTAGCCGATCATCCCGGCGCAGAGCAGCGGGGCGAGTTCCGCGTCGCCCGGTCCTTCGCGGTCCGGTTCCGGCAACGGGACGCAGAAACGGGCGTCGGCGAGCATGTAGTCGGCGTAGCCGCCGTCGAGCGTGTATCCGGTGAATCGGGCCGACCGGCAGAGGTTCTCCCGTCCGCTGTGACAGAACCTGCAGTCACCACAGGTCCAGCCGAGCCAGGGGACCCCGACCCGATCCCCCGGCTTTGGCCGGGCCGCGGTCGCTGGTTCCGTGTCGCCGACCGCATCAACTCTCCCGACCACCTGATGCCCGGGAACCAGCGGCAGTTTCGGGTCGGACAGCTCACCGTCGATGATGTGGAGGTCGGTGCGGCAGACCCCGCAGGCCGACACGCGGATCCGCACCTGTCCGGGTCCCGGGTCGGGGACCGGAAGATCAACCGGCCGGAGAGTTCCGGGGGAGCTGTCGAGGACCATCGCCCGCACAGCCCCACTCTAGGTCCATGAGAAGCAGAAGGTGGCCATTTCGCGCAACAAGCCCGCATCTCGCGGGTACCGGAGCGCGGCTAGGGAATCACCCAGAACCAGCCGCCACCGAAGTAGCTGCGGTTGACGTGGGCATTGCGCCTGGCTCCTCCGTCACCCATGGTCGAGTAGACCCCGGCACCGCCATCGGCGATCGCGACGTGACCGTAGGGCGGATACACATTTGGCCAGAAAACCATCGCCCCTCTTGGCGGCGTGGTCGTCTTGCCCCGCGAACGGAACGCATTCGCAGCCGCCTTGGCCGTCGGGTAGCGAGTGATCCTCTTGCCTGCCGCGTCCCACGCAGCCTGCGCAAACATGAGGCAGTATCCAGACCAGTACCCCGAGGGAGTAGACCCATAGAGATCGGTGGTTCGGGCCTGCGCCCAGGCAGCCGCCTTGAGGCTGGCCGTGGTGGCTCCACCGGGCGGGGCAGCCGGAGGAGGCATGACCACCCAGGTACCTTTACCACTCTTCCAGTAGATCCGACCCTTCTGGAACTGCTGGTAGATCTCCCCATTGGAGAGTCTGATCTCCTTGCCGGTCGGGTAGCCCAGAGAACTCTTGTCGGCGCCCATCGACAAGTACCTACCGCCGATTCCGCCTGTCACGGGCCAAGCACCAAGACCGCCCTTCCAGTAAATCCGGCCATTCTGGAACTGCTGATACCAACCGCCAGTAGAGAGCTTGACCTCACTCCCAGTCGGATAGCCAAGGAAGCTCTTATCAGCACCCAGCGACAGATACCCATTGCCAACTCCGCCTGTCACGGGCCAAGCACCAAGACCACCCTTCCAGTAAATCCGGCCATTCTGGAACTGCTGGTAGGAACCCCCAGTCGAGAGCACGATCTCGTTGCCCGTTGGTTGACCGAGAAAGCTCTTCTCGCCACCCAGAGAAGCATATTTCGCACCGATATCACCACTCGTGATGAATCCAGCTGAAGCCGGGGTTGTCGACGCCGCAAAGACCCCCAGGCCGGCGAACAGCGCGATCGTCAACGCGAGGAGACGGCTACGAAAGCCCCCCAGAATTCCGGTCTCGACACGACTCATTCGATGCTCCCATTCCCGGTGAACTGACTGGAAGAACCGCAGGCAATCACCCACGGTCCGACGGACACTGAAAGCAAAGCAGATACGATCGGTCATTGCAACGGCGGAAAGTGGGTATGCCGCTCCCCTCCTTGCCGTCAGGATGGTGTGCCGGGTCAGGAATCTGCGATCCTGGTGATCCAGGCGTTCACCTGAACGACCGCCTGGTCGAGAGGCAGGTCAATACCTCCCGAGGAGGCGGCGTAGTCGAAATCGTGGTTCCAATGACCGTGACCCGCGACGGTGGTCGGCCAGGAGCGCCGGGGGCGCCCCAGCTCCCCCGCCTCGTCGGCACGTGCCTGGAACACCGCGGCACAGGCCTCGCGAATCTCAGGCAAGGTGGGACTGCCGACAGCGGCTGCGAGATCGCGGAGCAGAAGCAGGTCAACGAGATCGCGGGCGCGGTCGTTGATTGATTCCGGTGGTTCGTGCGGATCGGAGACCGCATGGATCTTCTGGGCGATCTGAAACCGTAAGGCGATCCCCACCAGGGCATCGGGATCGGGTAGTCCAAACCCGGCAAGCGGTAGCGGCTCGATGGTCTCCGGTTCGTCGCTGATGCCGGCTTCGTCGGGTGAGACCTCGAACCGGATGCGACGCCAGATCACACCGCGCATTTCGAGGATGATGTCGAACTTGCGTGGCTTGACGACCTTGGTAGGTGCGTCGATGACCTCGACCTCGCTGCGCCGGAGAGTGAGAGGACCCCACGGCTCGGCCAGTGCGTCCTCAAGGGCGAGTAGAAACCCGTCCAGGTCGCCACGGATCAAGCCGTCAACATCCCTGGTGGCGCGGGCCGTCGCCTCGAGGCGGTGTTGGAGCAGGGTTCCACCTTTGAGCAAGAAGACCTGATGACCGTCGGCGTCGATAACTCGCTGGGTCGCGGCGATCGCAACCGACGATGCGACCAGCCAGCCCAGCCGACCACCCCTCGCCTCCTCACCGAGTTGACCCTCAGCCTGGGCGATCCAGGAATTGAGAACTCTCGTGGAGACCGGCTGCTTTGCCTTCGGCTTCAACGTTCGCAGCAGAACCGCCAGCCGTGACCCGAAGGGTTCATCGTTCATGACGGGTCTCCAATACTTTGGTCAGCCTGTTCCGTTCGGGCGCCCTGAAGTATCCCTGCGCGTGCCCGCGCTCAATAGCCTGACTCAGCAGGTAGGTCGGGGTGCCGCTTGTCAAACATTGAGCAATCGCCGTCGCCGGGGTGACGATCGGGATCTCCTGCCACCATCCGACCTGCTCCGGAGCGAGATCCTCATAGTGGACCACGTAGGTGTCCCCGTCCGCCCGTCGAAAACGTCTCTGTCTGCCGACCGTCAGGTGGATGCGGCTGGGATTCACATCGCTTATGTCGTAGGCGCCCAACGCGGTTTCATGCGACAGAGCCGCCTCGGGCACCCGAGCCCACAACACCGCGAGCATAAGATCGTCGTGCTCGCCAACCGGATACTGCGGAAAACGGTAGACACCGTGCGCAGACCGTTCCAGCGCACCCCGGTGAACAAGCATCTGGAGAGCGTGCTTGTCGATTCCTGCGCCCTTGGCTTGCTGCGCGGTCACGAAGCCATGCTGAGCGGTCGCGATGCCCCACAGCACGTCTCGTGCCAACGCTTTCGCCTTCATGTCAAAAGCATAACGGAACCGTTACACTATTGCCACCTCGAAGAGCCGAAAATGGCGGACTCGGGCTGTGCTGAGTCGGAGGTGGCCCCACGGACTCCCGGCTACTCGGAGCCGGAGGCGGCAGCGACCAGGTCCACCGGAGTGCCGGGCGAGTCGGGGAACTCACGCAGGATCTCGTAGGCGGTGCTCCGCTGGGCGGCGTGGCGGCCGGCGGCGTGGGCGGCTGCGACCAGCTCTTCCACCTCCAGTCTGGTGCCGTGGTCGGCCCCGGCCATGCGGGAGATCGACTCCTCCATCAGGGTTCCGCCGAGATCGTTCACCCCCCAGCGCAGCGCTTCGGTCGCTCCCGGCAGACCCATCTTCACCCAGCTTGCCTGAAGGTTGGTGATCGTCCGGCCCAGGGCGAGACGGAACACCGCGGTGTGTTTCAGGTTCTCCTCGATCGAGATCTCCTCCACCCCGTGGGTGCGTCCAAGCAGTGTGTTGAACGGAATGAAGCTGAGTGGCACGAACTCGGTGATCCCTCCAGTCCGTTCCTGCAGATCCCGGATCACCTTCATGTGGCGGGCCAGTTCGCGGGGCTCCTCGATGTGCCCGAACATCACGGTCGAGGTGCTCGGAACGCCGGCCCGGTGGGCCGCCTCGATGATCTCGACCCATCTGGCTACCGGCAGCTTGTTCGGCGAAATCCGTTGACGAACTCCGTCGTCGAGCACCTCGGCTGCGGTGCCGGGGGTCGAACCGAGCCCGCACTCCTTCAGATACTCGAAGACCTCCGAAGGTGGCAGGCCGGACTTCTCGCACATGTGGTTGATCTCCATCGGGGAGTAGGCGTGGAGATGGATGTCGGGAGCCACCTCCCGGGCCAGCCTCAGCCAGCGTCCGTAATCCTCGAGGCCGATGTCGGGATGGATGCCCCCCTGCATGCAGAGTTCGGTGGCGCCGAACTCGAGTGCCTCCTCGATGCGGGCGGTGAACTCCTGCTCGGTGATCTCGTAAGCGTCGGGGGACCGCCGTCCCTGGCCAAACCCGCAGAAGGCGCAGCCAACCGTGCAGATGTTGGTGAAGTTGATGTTCCGGTTGACGACGAAGGTAGCGGTGTCCCCGGCAAGTTCGGCCCTGAGTCCATCGGCCGCAACCCGCATGTCCTCGATCACTTCGGGCCGGGTCTCGGCGAACAGGGCGGCCAGCTCGTCCTCGCTCAGCGCTTCGCCGGCCCGTCCCTTGACGATCGCCTCCGGGGCGAGTCCGGGATCCAGCGAATCGTCGGTCCGGCGTCCCGAACCGAGCCTCGGGATGAAGCTCCAGTACTTGAGCTTGATCACGTCGAGCACACCCTGCTCCATCCAGTCGGCATTCATGTACTGGGGGTAGACACAGAGCCGCTCGGTCAGGGCGAAGCCGGCCGGTGCCAGCTTCTTGCGCACCTGGTGTGGGCTCGGGAACGGGTGTTCCGGCGAGATGTGATCGCCGTTGGCCGAGAGGCCACCGAGGTCGCTCGCCCCGGCAGCCACCAGTTCGGGCCACCACTCGGAAAGGTTGGGTGGAACCTGAATCCCAACCTCCGGCATCAGCCGTCCGGTCTCCCGGATCAGATGTTTCAGGTCCTCGATCGAAACCGGGCAGGCCCAGTCGGGGAGCGGAACGGTCGAGTCCGCATCCGGCTCCGACCCGGGTCCGGCCAGTCCGCTTTCCAGACTGACCCGGCTGTCACCTTCACGCCAGCGCCGGTCCGAGGCCTCGGCCGCGATCCGGGCGGGCTCCTGGCCGTAGTACCGCGGATGCGGCACGAAGTTCTGGATGATCACTTCCTGGATGTGGCCGTACGTTCGCTGTAGCTCGGCGATCGCTTCCAGGGAGGCGATCCGCTCCTCGGTACTCTCACCGATCCCGACCAGGATGCCGGTGGTGAACGGGATCTTCAACCGTCCGGCCGCCTCGATCGTCTTCAGCCGGTGGGCGGGATGTTTGGTCGGAGAACCGGCATGGACGGTCTCCATCAGGCGCTCCGACACCGACTCGAGCATCAGTCCCTGGGAGGCGGTCACCTCGCGCAGGCGAGCCAGGTCCTCCTCCCCGATCACACCGATGTTGGTGTGCGGGAGGATCCCCCGTTCGAGGGCCCGTTCACAGGCCCAGACCACATAGGAGGTGAAATCTTCGTGGCCCCAGGAACGCAGTTGCTCCTTCACCACGGGATTCACTTCCGGTTTTTCGCCGGTCAGGAACAGCAGTTCCTTGGCCCGACGCCTGACCGCTTCGTCCAGCATCCGCTCCACCTCTTCGGGTGGATGAACATGGGCCTGATGCGTGGCGAAAGCGCAGTACTTGCAGTAGCACTGGCAGGTCCGCGAGAGCGAGATCGTGTAATTGCGCGAAAAGGTGACCCGACGCATCCGTTGTCCAACCTACCGCAGTGAACTTTTTGCGCCGGTTCGCCGTAGTACCCGGTTAGTGTGAAACAAGCGCATTGAATCGAGACGAAGGAGAACCCCGTGAAAGCTTCCCTCAAGTTCCTGGTCGTGCCGCTCGCCGTGGGCGCACTGTTCTTCGCCGGTTGCGGTGGCGATGACTCGTCCGACGACAATTCCTCGTCCGACACGGCCACCACACAGAGCCAGCCGGCCGATAACAGCATGGGAAGCGGCCAGGTTCTGAATCTCGCCGCCGATCCGTCCGGTCAGCTTGCCTACGACAAGACCGAGCTTTCCGCCAAGGCGGGCAAGGTCACCCTCGACTTCACCAACGAGTCCCCGATCGGCCACAACGTCGTGATCGAGGATTCGAGCGGCAAGGAAATCGCCTCGACCGACACGATCACCGGCCAGAGCCCCACCGCCGAGTTCAAGATCAAGTCCGGCACGTACACCTTCTACTGCTCGATTCCCGGTCACGAGCAGGCTGGCATGAAGGGCACGCTCACCGTCCAGTAAAATCGCCGCGAGCGATGGGGCTCGCTCCTTCATAACCGCGGTCGTTCCGCTGATAGCTCCTGTCAACCGTCCCCCGGGACCGATAGGAGTTGCATGCGAATGATCTTCAGGCGTCACCCCATCCGCAAACTCGCGGCGATCTACGCCGGCGGCGTTTGCGGCGCCCTGCTCAGGGTCAGCCTGGGCGAAGCATTTCCCCACGGGGCCGAGACCTGGCCCTGGCCGACCTTCGCGGCCAACCTGATCGGGGCCTTCCTGATCGGCTACTTCTTCGCGTCCTTCTCCGATCACACGCCCGATCAACTCCATCACCCCTTCTTCGCGACCGGGATCTGCGGGAGCCTGACCACCTTCTCGACCATGCAGCTGGAGCTCTTCAACATGGTCGATGCGCGCGAATTTCTCCTCGCTGCGACCTATACGGCAACGACGCTGGCCTTCGGCTACGTGGCGGTCAGACTCGGGATCGCTGCCGAGAGGTCCGGATTGGAGGTCGGCCCGTGAACGTCTTCGGCGTCGGCATCCTGGGCTGGGTGCTGGTCGGAATGCTGGGCGGGCTCGCAGCCGGCGCCCGTTACCTGCTCGACGCCGAGATCTCGCGGCTGACCGGCTCGCCGTTCCCGATCGGGATATTCGCCGTGAACATGACCGGGGCCTTCCTGCTCGGGCTGGTCGCAGGAAGCACACTTCACGGCGAGGCCCTGGTCATCGTCGGTGGCGGAGTGCTCGGCTCGTTCACCACCTTCTCGACCTGGATCCTCGACACCCGCCTGCTCCAGATGGCTGACCTGGCTAAGCTCGCCTGGCTCAATCTGTCCCTGAGCCTGGTCTGCGGACTCGCCGCGGTGACCCTGGGCCAGGTAATAGCCGGATAAGGCAGGCCGGGCCGGCCCAAAGAAAAGGGCGGCCCGAGGGCCGCCCTTTTCGGAGATTCGTTGAGCGCGGGGCTCAGGCCTCCGGCGAAGGCATCGTCGAAGGCTTCTTTGCTTCTTCCTCCGGCGATCCACCCGCTCCGGGCGCGATCACGAACTTGTAGACCACGAAGGCCAGAAGGGCGCCGACGATCTCACCGCCGAGGTAGGGCCACACACCGCCCCACTCGCCCGAGACCAGGGCCGGACCGAACCAGCGGGCCGGGTTGACGGCACCACCGGTCAGCGGGACCAGGATCAGACCGACGACACCAAGCGCGAGACCGATTGCCAGCGGCGCCCAGTCCTTGACGGCCCGGATACCGAGGGCGACTGCCAGAACGGTGAGAACCAGCAGGAAGGTGCCGAGGCACTCGACTACTGCGCCGGCAAAGTTGCCGCTCAACAGGGGGCTGACCGATACGGCGCCATAGTTGGCGGCGCGACCTTCGTCCTCGAGCAGGCCCTTGGTCAGCAGGGCGCCGAGAACGCCACCCGAGAGCTGGGCCAGCACGTAGATCACTGCGTCAACCGGAGCGATCTTCTTCATCATCGCTGCGCCAAGCGTGATCGCCGGGTTGAAGTGGCCACCACTGGCTCCGCCGAAGGCGAAGATCAGTGCCGTGAGGATGAAGGCATAGGTCAGACCGACGACCGCGAAGTCAGAGCCGAAGGAGGCGTTGTCGCCCACGGCAATGAAAAGCACGCCGACCAGAGTGATTCCGAACACCAGGAAGAACGTTCCGAGCAGTTCGGCGATGTATGCGGCGAGACCGCGATCTTGCATGAAGTCAAACCTCCCGTGGCTTGTATCGATTGCGCCCCACCGTTAGCGGCGAGCGGTGGCAGTCTAACCAGAGCCCGGAGCCGACAGTTGTGAAGCGCAATACGGGGTCGCTTGTGTGGGCCTTGAAATATACGCCGATGATTGCCCGGATCCCGTCCCAGCCGGATTGGATGGGCGCTTTCAGCCGAGCAGGCGGTCGGCCAGGTCCGGCAGCTCACGGGCCATCCGCGAGCGGGGAACGACCAGTTCCAGTCCGGCTTCCCGTCCCCGGTTCCGGGTTTCGACATCGACATGGGAGTAGAAGCCGATCGCCGGAGCGGGCAGGGCGGCGATCGATTCCGCCTCGACCGCTTCCAGATCGCAGACGACCAGGTCGAAATCGAACTCTTCCCCTGACGGTGGCGCCGGCAGAACCTTCACTTCGTGGCCCGCCGCGCCCAGCATTGCGCCGACCCGGCTCGACAGCATCAGGTCGGGAACAACCGCGAGGACCCTGGCCACGACCGGCTCAGATCGACCGGCGCTGGCGGAACTCTTCGCGCACGCTTTCCGGACGGCCCCACATCTGGACCACTTCGGAGCGCCCTTCCCGGACTTCGCGCAGGACCAACTCGCCGGCAAAGCCTTCGTTGTCGAGCCGGCGGAGAACACCGAGCACTGTCTGTGGCGCGGCAGCCTTGCCGAAGTTGTGGGCGACCGGCACGCGCCAGTGCCACTCGGCTCGCGAATAGGGCTGGGCGTTGATCAGACTGAGGTGGACCGAAGCGTCTATGTAGCGGTCTTCGTCGTCGATCCGCAGGTCGAATTCAAGGTCCGTCCAGTCGGCCGGCAACGAATCGAGCACATCCTGAAAGTCCTGAGCAAGAGCCATCGACGCGAAGCCTAGCGCGACCCCGTCGTAGAATCGGTTCATGTCATCGGTGACCCTGCCCGACCTCGACGCCGAATACCGCCAGGTCCGCGAGGAATGTGGCCTGCTCGCCGGCGCCACCAGGGACTGGATCGAGGTGACCGGACCCGATGCGTCCGAGTACCTCCAGAGCCAGGTGACCAACGAAACCGAGGATCTCGCGACCGGCTCCGGCACCTATGCCGCGCTGCTGGACCGCAAGGGCCACCTCCAGGCAGACATGCGGATCCTGCGGCTCGACGATGAGAGTTTCCTCCTGGACACGGAACCGGCCGCCGGCCCCGCCCTGCTGAAGCATCTGGGCATGTACAAGATCGGCCGCAAGGTCGAGGTGGAAGGAACCGAACGTTCCCTGCTTTCGCTGGTCGGCCCGGGCTCGGTCGAGGTGACCGGGCTCGCCCCGGGTGTCGAAAACGATTTCACCGAAGCAACCATCGCCGGAGCCGAATGTCTGGTCGTGGTGACCGCGAACGGACTCGATGTGATCTGTGCCCCGGAGGCCGAAGATGCGGTCCGGACCCAGCTCGAAGCCGACCGGGCCGTGCCCGTTTCAGAGGCCGCGGCGGAGATCCTCCGGGTCGAGAGCGGCCGCCCCCGGTTCGGGATCGACATGACGGAAGAGAACATGCCGGCCGAGGCGGGGATCGTGGAACGGGCGGTCAGCTTCACCAAGGGCTGCTACATCGGCCAGGAACCGGTTGCCCGGCTCCACTACAAGGGGCGGCCCAACCGGCATCTCCGCGGGCTGAAGCTCGCGGGCCCGGTGAGCCCGGGTGACCCTGTGCAGCTGGATGAGAAGCCGCTGGGCGAGATCGGAACCGCGGTGCTTTCACCGGCATCCGGCCGGATCGCCCTGGCGATCCTCCGCAAGGAGGCAGAACCGGGATCGACAGTCTCGGTCGAAACGGGCGAGGGCCCGGTCGAGGCGCAGGTGGTGGAACTTCCCTTCGTGGAAGGATTCGCAACATGAGCGAAGCTCGCCATCAGGGACTCGGGGGCGGCAAGCTGGGAGCGGACAGCCCGCTTTTCGGCGGACCCGGCGACGAGCTGAACGGAAACGGGGCCGCCCATGGAACGGTCCGCGACCCGGACGAGGCCCCGGCCTGGGATCCCCATCAGGATGATTTCGCCGACGATTTCGCCGACTCGAGGGAAGCGGCAGCCGAGGAGGCGAACCGGGCTGCGGAGGAACTCCTGAAGCTGGTTGATTTGCGGGACCTGCTTCCGGCCTCGGAACCGGATCGGGCGCTCGATGACTGGGGCCGCTCGGAAACCGTGGTTTCCCTGATGGAACCGATCCTGAACTTCTATTACCGCTACTGGTTCCGGGTCGAGGTCGAGGGGATCGAGAACATCCCCTCCGAGGGCGGCGCCCTGATCGTCTCCAACCATTCCGGCGCCCTCCCCCCTGACGCCCCGATGATCATGCAGGCGATCCGTAACGAGCACCCCGCCCCACGCCCTCTCTACATGCTCGGCGAGCACTGGTTCAAGGGGTATCCGGGAGTCTCGATGCTGGTCAACAAGATGGGACTCGTTCCGGCCCACCGGGAAAACGCTCAGCGCCTGCTCCATGACGAGGGTCGTCTCGCGGTGGTCTTTCCGGAAGGCCAGAAGGGAACCCGCAAGGTCTACTGGCAGCGCTACCACCTGCGGCGGTTCGGCCGGGGTGGTTTCGTCCGGACCGCGATCAGGGCCCGGGTCCCGATCGTCCCGACGGCGGTGATCGGCGCGGAGGAATCGGCACCGATATTCGCCCATTTCAAGCTGCTCCAGAAACTCTCCGGGCTGATCTACTTCCCGCTCACCCCCTCGTTTCCCCATTTCGGGCTGATCGCGCCGCTCATGTACCTGCCTTCCAAGTTCAAGATCCGCTTCATGGAGCCGGTCGACATGGCGGAATACCCGGTCGAGACGATCGACGATCCGGCCGAGATCCAGGTGATCAGCGAACGGCTCCGGGCCCGGATCCAGCATCAGCTCGATGACATGCTCGCGGCCCGCGAGTCGGTGTGGACCGGTTGACGCCACGAGGTGGGATACATTTCGGGCCGTGAGGGGAACCTGGGTCACAGCCGCAGCCCTGATGGCTGCATGCGCCGCACTTGCTGGTTGTGGCTCCTCCACCCATGAGAACGAACCCAGACCGCCGGTCCCGACCGTGGTCAGCGTTTCCGTCGGTGAGGACGAGATCAGCGCCAATGCGGCAATCGGGCGAGGAGTCGGCGAGCCGGGCGCCCGTCAGCCCTACCTGAACCAGAACCGGAACGCGCCGCAGAACCAGGCTGATCGCGCCGCGCCCGCAGTGGTCAACGTCGCGGTCGCCAATCTGACCGACCGGGCCACGACCCTCCGCATGCAGGGTCCGGTGAGCCGGGTTCTCGCCCTAACCCCGGGCGGCTCCGGCTCATTCGACATGGCGCTGCCGACCGGGATCTACCTGTTCAGCTCGCCTGCCAGCAGCGGCACCGCCCGCCTCAACGTCGGGCCGAGCCGGGTCTCCTCCGGCGGCGACGTCCTTCTTCCCTGACCGCATGTCATCCGGTCTTCGCCGGTTGACCACTGGAACCCGCCCCTCTCATTCGAAGTAACTATTGGTTGGAAGGGGCTCTGCGGAGTGGCGTCAAGGACAGGTACCATTCGACGGAACTTTCAGGTCCCAACCTAACCCCCGAGAGGAACGAAGTGTCTGTAGACCTCGCTGATGTGAGCAAGCTTGACGTGCAGCCGGGAGAGCTGCCCGAGAAGATGGCCGCCTGGGTCATCCGTAAGGAGACCGAAGGTGAGCCCACCGAAGCCTTCAAGCTCGAGGACATCGAGACCCCCGAGCCCGGTGCCTTCGAAGTAATCGTCCGCGTGATGGCGGCCGGGGTGAACTTCAACAACGTCTGGGCTGCCCTCGGCAAGCCCGTCTCGGTCTTCGGTTACGGCGACCACCCCGAGTACGGCCACCACATCGGCGGTTCCGACGCTTCCGGCATCGTCTGGAAGGTCGGCGAAGGCGTGACCCGCTGGAAGGTCGGCGACGAAGTTGTCGTCCACTGCAACCAGGCCTCCTACGAGGACGTCGAGGTTCACGGCCTCGACCCGATGGCCGCGCCGAGCCAGCGGATCTGGGGCTACGAGACGACCTGGGGCTCCTTTGCCCAGTTCACCAAGGTCCAGGCCCAGCAGCTCCTGCCGCGCCCGAAGAACCTCTCCTGGGCTGAAGGCGCCTCCTACGGCCTCACCTACTTCACCGCCTACCGCATGCTGATGGACCAGGCCAAGATCCAGCCCGGCCACAACGTCCTGATCTGGGGCGCAGCC
>JAMLGI010000023.1 GCA_023958085.1 Solirubrobacterales bacterium
TGCCGCGACCCCGCCCTCACGAAGCCCGTCGGCGAACGCCACCCCCACCCGGGCGACCCGACCGGGGCTCCGGCCGAAGGCGCGGTCGGTCTGGTCGATCACGCCGCCGGGACGGGCTACGTCCAGCACCGGGGCAAGATCCACGTTGAAGCCAGCGTTGACCAGGTTCCGGCCGGTCATCACCCCCTGGCGCCGGGCGAAATCGGCCCCGCGGACACCCATCCGCTCGGCCGAAACCCGCGGCGCCCCGGCGAGCCGCTTGACCAGGCCACCCTCCTGATCGACCGTCACCGGCAGGGGTACTCGCCGGAGCCCGCCCGGACGCGGGATCCGCTGCAGGTTCCGGGTGAGCCGCCGGATCTGCCTTCGGCTGCCGAGATTGTTTGAGAACAGGATCACTCCACCGAGCCGACCGGTCCGAATCGCGCGGCGCAGCCCGGCGGGGATCGAGCGCCCGCCAAAGCCGCCGATCACCCGCTGTCCGGCCCGTTGGGCAAGGGAGAGATCGCCGTAGAGCCGGGCAGCCCGGACGGCGTTCCCGTCAACCGCGGGCCGGGGCGTGGTGGTGACCGCGGCCGGCGTGACGGGATCGGGGCCGGCGGTCCGCAGGGCCAGCCCCGCGATCAGGGCAAGGGCGAGCGCCGCGGCGATTGCGAGGGCCACGAGGCGGCGGGAGGAGGAGTTTCGGCCGGGGTGGATCATGCTGCCTTGACAGTAACGTCGAGACTCCCCGGGCCGAGTTCCGCGGTGAAACCTGCCGCCGTGACAATTTCGAGCAGGTCATCCGGATCGGCCGAAAGGTCGGGGGCCTCGAGCACCGCCCGGGCGACATCACCCCGGATCGCCTTGGCCATGTGGGAGATCGCCTTGCGTTCACCGTTTCGCTCGGTGAATCCGCGGACGGTGATCAAGCGGGCGCGTTTCGGCTTCCAGGCTGCGGAGTAGGCCCCGGAGCGCAGGTCGAGGATCAGCTCGCCCTCCCGGTCGTGGCGGGACGCTTCCATCGTCTCGGCCAGGGACGGACGCCAGAAGGCAGCCAGCCCTCCCACCCCTTCCAGTTTCGGTTTCATCGAAAGCCGGTAGCGGGGGATCCGGTCTTGGGGACGGACCAGGCCCCAGAGTCCGGAGGCGATCAGCAGAGTCGACTCGGCCCGTTCGCGGGCCGTCGGCGAAAGCGTCGGGAAACCAAGGTGGTCGTAGAGGACACCGGTGTAGACGGCGGATGCCGGCGCGGCCGGAGCCGACCGCAATCCGGCGTTGACTGCCACCTCCTCCGCCTGGCCGGCGCCGATGGCGAGCGTCTCGACCGCGGTTTCGGCCGGTCCCTCGCAGAGGCCGATCAATCCGTCCAGCAGTCGTTTCCGGGCCGGGCCGAGTGACTCGGCGAAAACGAGATCATCCAGATCTACCGGAGCTCCGTCCGCCGGGGTGGCCTTGCCCTCGGAAGGCGGCAGCAGAATCAGCATGCGTCCGAATGTAGCCGCCGGTCGGTGACCTCGGTGGTCCGGCCGGGGCCGGTCAGACGCCGATCAGGCCCTGATCGAGGGCGTAGCGGACCAGTTCGGCCCGGCCACTCAGCTTCAGCTTGTTCTGGATGTTGGCCCGGTGGGACTCGACCGTGCGGATACTTACGAACAGCTGGTCGGCGATCTCGCCGTTGGTGTGTCCGAGCGCGATCAGCTTGACGATCTCGGTTTCGCGGTCGCTCAGGCCGCCCCCGCGGGATCCCTTCTCGGCTGCCAGCCGGGCTCCGAGCGATGGTTGCAGGTAGGTCTCGCCGGCGGCAGCCGATCGCACCGCCTGAACCAGTTCCGCGTCCGCGGCCTCCTTCAGGACGTAGCCGCGAACCCCGGCCCCCAGGGCCTGACGGGCGAAGGCGGGTTCGTTTCGCATGGTCAGCACGACCACGCTGGTCTCCGGGGAGATCTCGATGATCTCGGGGATCGCGTCGAGCGAGGAGCGTCCCGGCATGTTCAGGTCGAGGATCAGTACGTTCGGCTTGTGGCCACGGACGTAACGGATCGCGTCATCGGCGGTCCCGGCCTCGGCGACTACCTCGAAGTCATCCTCGGCCTCAAGCAGCAGCCGCAGCGCCGACCGGACCACGGCATGGTCGTCGGCGAGAACGATCGTCAGCGGCGAAACGGCGGGTTCGTCTGCCTGCTTGGTGGCACCTGGTGACTGCACGGGAGAAAGAGTATGCCCTACCGGAGAGGAAACAACCGTACTTTCCCGCGGAGCCCCGCGGAAACCCTCACGTGATGCGGTTTCCGGCCTCCGGCGGAAAGCCCTGCCGACCGGCCCGCGGCCGGCCCGGATACGCCCTAAGATCCGTTCATGGCCACTCCGGTTCCAGGGCAACCGGTCACGTCCGTTCCGGACGGCTCAGCCGATCTGCCTCCGGCGCTGGACGAACGTCGGCTTCGTCGACTGATCGATGTCGGTCGCGAGCTGACCAGCGTCTCCGACACCGCGGTGGTGATCGAGTCCGCCCTGACCGCCGCCCGGGAGCTGACCGGCGCCCGGTACGCCGCGCTCGGGGTGCTCGACAGCCGCCGGGCCGAGCTGGAACGCTTTCTCGCCCTCGGGATCGACGATGACACCCGGGAGGCGATCGGGGATCCACCCCACGGCCGCGGGGTGCTCGGCCTGCTGATCGACCAGCCCGAGCCGCTGATGCTCGATGACGTGACCCGACATCCGAGCTCCTACGGCTTCCCGCCCCACCACCCTCCGATGAGGTCCTTTCTCGGGGTTCCGATCAAGATTCAGGGCGAAGCCTGGGGCAACCTCTACCTGACCGAGAAGGAGGACGGCCCGTTCGACAAGGCCGACGAGGAGTCGGCCGTGATCCTGGCCGAGTGGATTTCGCTGGCGATCAGCAACGCCCGTTCGGCCGATGCGGAACGGGTCCGGCTGACGATCGAGGCGGCCGAGCAGGAGCGGCGGCGTTGGGCCCGTGAACTCCACGACGAGACGCTTCAGGACCTCGCCGGTCTCAGGGTGCTGCTCGCCGGGACCCGGCGCCGCACCGCGATGGGGCCGGTTTCGCCGATCCTCGACCAGGCGATCGAGCGGATCGACGTGGCGATCATCGAGATGCGCCGGTTGATCGCCGATCTCCGGCCGGCCGCCCTGGACGAACTCGGGGTCGGGGCCGCCCTGGTTTCTCTGGTCGACCGGATCACCGGTGCCTGGGAGATGGACGTTGACCTTCAGGTGGAGATTCCCGACCACAAGGACGGTCGGCTGGTGCCGGAACTGGAGGACACGATCTACCGGCTGGTTCAGGAGTCGCTCAACAATGCCGTGCGCCACGGTCAGGCCCGACGGGCGATCGTCGAGGTGATCGAGCAGGGAGGCGAGATCCAGGTCCGGGTGACCGACGACGGGTCCGGCTTCGACCCGAACCGGCCCGGCGGCGGATTCGGGCTGCTGGGAATGCGCGAACGGGTCGGCCTCAGCGGCGGCCGGATCGACGTTCGGTCGGGCCCGACCGGCACCACGGTTACCGCCACCCTCCCGGCCCGCCGACGGCTGCCACACGGTGGACCCGATCGGCCCCGGGCGGACGACTCTCCGGTGGTCGGGTAGCTTCGGCCATGTACCTGCTCTTTCTCGACGAGTCCGGAAAACCGGAGGACGGCGTTTTCGCTCTTGGCGGCGTCGCGATCCGGGCCGACCGCTGGCGGGAGGTCAAGGAACGCTGGGAACTCTGCCTGGATCAGTCCGGCTGGCCCCGGGAGAAGGAACTCAAGTGGTCGGGAACCCAGACCGGCGAGGTCCCGCCGGATGTGGCCGACGCGGTCTACGGCTGCCTCTCCGGCCTGCCCGTACAGGCCCTTGTGACGATCCTCTACCCCGAGATGGGCGACCCCGAGATCCGGGAGAAGTTCTTCTCCGGCCCCGACGCCACCTACGACACGGCCCTCACCTTCATCGCCGAGCGCTACCAGCGGTTCCTGGCGCACGAGAACGGCTACGGAGCGATCGTGCTCGACTCACGCCAGTTCGAGGCCGACAATCACATGCGAAGGTACTTCGACCGGATCCACACCGAGGGCACCGAGTTCTCCGGGCTCGACCGGATCATCGACGGCCTGCTGCTCGGCCCCTCACACCACTCGCTCGGGCTGCAGCTGGCCGACCTGGTGGTCGGGCCGACCCGGGCCGCCAAGATCAGGCTCGGTGACGCAAGCCGCTACTTCAGTCAGCTCGATCCGCTCTTCATGCGTCACCCGGTCGACGGTGAACTCGACGGCACCGGCCTCAAGATCTTCCCCAGGGACTCCCGTCCGGCCGACGAGAACCGCCTGTTCGATCCACGCTGACCGGACGGCGACCTCCGGAGAGGATCCGGCCAGGGGCCCCGACCCCGACGATGCCGGTCAGGGGTTCCTGAGCGGCACCTCGATGTCGGCACCACCTTCCTCGCTGATCCTCGTTCCCATCTGGGTGAAGGTGGGAGCGGAAATGAAACCACCGGCGAACAGGGCCTGACCCTGCCGGAACTCGGGCGACACCATCAGCGTTTCCCGCGGAACGAAGCCGAACACGTCGGCGAGTTCGGCCAGATCCCGCGGTGCGTTCATCCGCATCAGACAGAGGTTGTCGCACTGGGAGAGCACGTTGGGATGGATCTTGGTCGGCCGTTGGGTGGAGAGCAGCAGCCAGAGCCCGAACTTCCGCCCCTCGGCCGCAATCTGGATCAACTGCTCGGTCAAGGCCCGCTCGACCGGACTCTCCGGGTCGGGCGAACAGACGTTGTGGGCCTCGTCGATCACGATCAGCATCGGCTCTCGCCGCTCGCGGGTGGCCCACAGATGCTCAAGCACACCGAGCGCAGCGACTTTCGGCTCGGGCGGGTGCGCGAGACCGCCGAGGTCGAGCACCGTGGCCCGCGGTCTGGCGTCGATCGTCTCGTTGGCCGACCCGCCGCCCCGGGACCAGAGGTCCCACTCCAGCACCTCAAGGTTCTCGATCCTCAGGGCGAGCCGGCGACGTCCCGGATCGTCCGATTCCCGCAGCACCGAGAGAAAGCTCCGGTTGTCGAAGTTTTCCGGCGCCTCAGACACATCGAGCAGCACGTTGTACTCCTCGGCATCGAGAATCGGGTCGAGTCGGAGGACCGCCGCCTTTGCCGGAACCGAAAGGTCGAGGAAGCGAATGTGCAGCTGCTCGCCGTCTCCCCCGGTCGAGTGCAGAACCCTGATGTCGGATTTCGAGAGAGACCGGGCCAGGGCCGGATCGGTACCGGCACGAGGCTGCCCGATCCGGATGAAGTCGGAGTTGGGATCGAGGATCAGCATCGGCAGCCCGGTGTTCAGAAGCAGCTGCTCGAGTACCACCCCGAGGGCATACGTCTTGCCGGATCCGCTCTGGCCACACCAGAAGGTGTGCCGGTTGAAACGACCGGCGTCCAGGGTCACCTCAACGTCCGGCTTCTCGGTCTGATGTCCGACCGCCAGATTCACGGAATCACCGTCCGGCCTTCCGGTCGGATCCCCCACCGAGGAGTCGCCCCTGCACCGGTTCTCGCGAGCACGATCACCAACGGGAATATACGCCCGGAAGGGGTCACCAGCCACCGCGGTCGGCAGCCTCCCCGGCCGGGGTCATCCCTTCCTTCGCCTCGACGGACGCCTGATTCTGGTCCGGGGTGCGTGGGTCCCCTGCCCGGCACCGGTCTGACTTTCAGCCGCCGCCGGGAAGGCGGAGAGCTGAACCAGCTCCTCGCCGGTGACCAGTCCGGCCCCGACCAGATCGGGGGACTCGAACCGGAAGTCCCGGCCCAGACCCACCCCGTCCCGTTCGAGGATTCGGGTGGCCAGGGTTCGCGTGAGGAACTCCCCGGCCGCATCAGCATCGAGCTCTGCTCCACTTTCCCCGGCCACCAGAGCATCGAACGCATACCCCTGAAGCAGCGCCCCGTGGAGATCGGCCATCACCTCGGGCCGGCTGACCAGATCGAAGGCCGAGACCTCCCCGCCGGCCACGGCGATCATCCCGATCTGGCCTTCGGCCGGGTCGATCCCGGCGACGATCTCCCGCAGGCGATCCCGCCTCGATTCGTAGGCGTCGTTCAGCGATCCGGTCGGTGAGGCAACCCCCAGTTCCATCGATCGTTTGGCAACGTGCTGCCAGACCGCCGACTGATCGGCCCGGGTCTCCCCACCCGCCGATCGGGACCGGGAGGACTGACGGACCTTGTCCCGCCTCAGCTCCGGATGGGCCGCCTGGGGAGCCGAGCTGAACATCTCACCGTGACGAGAACCGTCCCAACGGCCCGCCTCGACGCAGCTCACCGGCACCACCTGGCGGGAACCGGCGGCGATCAGGACGCTGGTGTCGAAGGTGCGGTTCTGTTGGGCGCCGAGCACCTCCTCGCCCTCGAACACGAGCACCGCAGACCGCCCCGGGTTGTCGATCACGAGATCACGGACCGAAGCACCACCGGTCAGTTCCTTCACGGTGAGGCCCCGGCCGATTGCAGCCTTGAGCGAGATGTACTCCTGCCGCGGCTCCGATCCGAACACCGGCAGCACGGTCAGCGGCCCGGAACTGGAGGGCTCACCGACGGTGAGGGATGACTCGAGATAGCGATCGATCGTGACCGGCGCTTCGACGGGTGCTGACATGACTTCCTCCTGTTCGATTGAAAGGAGAGTCGCCGGCCGACTGCGGTTCCTGACAGGTCAACCGGTCAGGCGACCGCCGCGCAGTTCGAGGATGCGGTCGAAGTTGGTCGGGTCGGTGACCGTGTGGGTGATCACGAGGACGCCCGGACCGGTGCGGGCGTGGGCGGTGATTCGGGCTTCGAGGGCGGCGGCCGAGTCCGGGTCGAGATGGGCCATCGGTTCGTCGAGGATCAGGAAGCGGGCCTTGGAGAGGAAGAGGCGGGCGGCGGCGATCCTCTGGCGCTGGCCGCCGGACACCTGGGCCCCACCCTCACCGACGAACGTGTCGAGACCGTCCGGCAGTGACCGGGTCCAGTCGCCGAGCCCGACCGCGTCAACCACAGCCTCGACCTCTTCCAGGGTGGCTTCGTGCCGTCCGACCTCGACGTTGCGACGGATCGTGGTGGTGAACAGGTAGGACTCCTGCGGCCCCAGCCGAACCCGGTCGCGGAGCTCCCGTTCCGATAGTTCCCGCAGGTCGATTCCACCGAGGGTGACGGCCCCGGCGGTGACATCCCGGAGGCGGACCATCAGTTCACCGATCGTGCTCTTGCCCTCGCCACTGGGGCCGGTCAGGGCGACCGCCTCCCCGGGCCAAAGTTCCAGGTCGATTCCGGTCAGCACCGGCCGCCCCGGTTCGTAGGTGAAGCCGACCTGCTCGAGGCGGATCGGGCCGTCGTCCGGGGCCGGGCGGGGATCTTCCGGTTCCGGCACCGGATTGGGATGTTCGGTGATCTCCTCGATCCGGCCGGCGGCGGCGTTGACCGCGTCGATTCCGGCGGCGGCCGGGCCGAGCGGGGTGATCGCCTCGAAGGCACCCATGGTCAGCAGCGCCAGGGCGGCGATCCAGACCCCGCGCAGAGCGCCGTCGGCGACCGCCGGAACGGTGATCCAGGTGACCGCAACAACGGCCGCCACCGCACAGAAGGTGATCAGGCCCTCGGCCAGCCCCGTCGAAACGGCGTCGGCCCGCTGCAGCCGGAGCATCCGGTGATCGTCATCGACCGTCCGCTGGAGCCAGTCCTCGCGACGGCCGGCGGCGGCGATCTCGGCCGACCCGGTGATCACTTCGAGCAGGCTGGTCGAGAGCGCTCCGCGGGCCTCGGCCTGACGGCGACCGGCCCGACGGGCGGCGGCCCGGGTCACCGCTGGAGCGAGAATCCCGCCGGCCAGCATCATCGCCAGCAGAACCAGCCCCGCCGCCGGCAGGATCAGGCAAGCGACCGCGACCGAGATTCCACCGGCGAGGACGGCCACCAGCGGCGGGGTCAGCGCCCGCAGGTACAGGTTCTGCATCGAGTCAACATCACCGACGAAGCGGCTGAGCAGATCGCCACGGCGCATTCCGCCGAGCCCGGCCGGAACCAGCGGCACCAGCCGTTCGAAGAACCGCTCCCGCAGGTCGGTCAGGGTGCGGAAGGCGAGGTCATGGGAGGCCAGCCGTTCGAGGTACCTCAGCAACGCCCGGGAGATCCCGAAGAACCGCACCAGCACGATCACGGTGGTGAGCGAGAGGATCGGTGGCAGCTCGGCGGCCCGGCTGATCAGGTAGCCGGAGGCGGTGAGCAGGCCGGTGGCGGCGATCACGGTCAGCGCGCCGAGCAGACAGGAGAGCGCGACCAGCCGCCAGCGGGAACGGGTTGCGCGCGCCGCCCGACCGGCCGGGGTCCGGAAGAGGCCGCGGCCGGTCATGCGGTCGCTCCCGTCGGTCGAAGCCGGCCGTCGGCCAGATGCAGCACCCGGTCGGCGGAGACCAGTGGTCGTCCCCGATGGGAGACCACCAGCGCGCTCCGACCCTCGACCAGCCGGTCGATCGCGGTTGCGACCCGCTGCTCGGTGTCGTCGTCGAGATGGGCGGTCGGCTCGTCGAGGATCACCAGCGGGGCCGGCGAGAGGAAGGCCCGGGAGAGTGCCACCCGTTGGGACTGGCCGGCCGAGAGGCGCCGGCCGCCTTCCCCCACCCGGGTCTGGAGGCCGTCCGGCAGCTCGGGCAGCACCCGGTCGAGGTCGGCCGAGGCAACCGCCCGCTCGAGGTCGGCCTGACCGGCGTCCGGTGCGTACAGCCGCACGTTGTCGGCAACCGTTCCGGAGAACACGGTCGGCCGCTGCGGCACCCAGACCACCCGTCGGCGCCACTCGTCCGGTTCAACCTGCCGGAGATCAACCCCGGCACACTCGATCCGGCCCGCCTCCGGATCGGCGAATCGCATCAGGAGCGAAATCAGGGTGCTCTTGCCACCGCCGCTGGGACCAACCAGGGCCACGGTCTCACCCGATTCGACCGTGAGGTCAAGTCCGGCCAGCACCTCGCCCCGTCCCGGATGGGAGAACCGGATTCCGGCCAGGGAAAGCGGCCCCGCGGAGGGATCAGGGGCGGGCACGGTGGTCTCCGGCACGGTCACCGCCGGTGGCAGGTCGAGCACCTCGAAGATCCGTTCGGCGGCGACCATGCCGTCGGTCGAGGCGTGAAACTGGTTGCCGACCTCACGTAGCGGCAGGTACAGCTCCGGGGCGAGGATCAGCACGGTCAGCCCGGCCTCGAGACCGAGATGCCCGCCGGCCAACTGGATCCCGATCGCGGTGGCCACCATCGCCACCCCGATCATCGCCAGGAGCTCCAGGACCAGCGCCGAAAGGAAGCCGATCCGGAGCGCCCCCATCGTTTCCCTCCGGTACTCGTCCCCCACCCGCGCGATCGCCTCGCCCTGGGCGGTCGCGCGGTTGTTCGCCCGCAGGGTTTCCAGCCCCCCGGCGAGGTCGAGAAAGTGGGAGGAGAGTCGCTGCATCAGGCCCCACCGCTTGCGGGTGCGGGACTCGGTCAGCCGCCCGATCAGGATCATGAAGACGATGATCAGCGGGGCGGTGACCGCCATGATCAGGGCCGACTTCCACTCGATCGGCACCACCCAGGCGAGTACCGCCACCGGCACGATCGCCGCCAGTGCAACCTGCGGCAGATAGCGGGCAAAGTAGTTCTCCAGCGACTCGACCCCGGCGACCGCAGCCGAGACCAGTTCCCCGGAGTGTTCGCCCTGAAGGGCTCCGGGCCGTCTGATCAGGAGATGCCGAGCCAGTCGGGTGCGAAGTTCGCTCATCACCGCGGCGGCCCCGAACCGCCCGGTCGACTCGAACCCGGCCGCGGCCAGGCCACGGCCAACCGACACTGCCGCCAGCATGAACAGCCACGGTGTGACTTCGGCCAGTGACTTTCCGTCGATGAAAACGCCGGCGATCACCTTCGCCAGCAGAGTCGCCTGAGCGATGATCAGGACGGTGGTGACCAGCCCGACGAGGACGGTCGTGACCAGCTGGCGACGGGCGACCCGGGAGGACCGGATCAGCCGCCGCTGGGTTTCACGGGCCCGCCGGGAGGCGTCAGGCGACCGGCGGGGAGTCGGCCGGCTTGCCGCCATCGCCGTCCGCCTCTCGCTTCTTCTTGTCGAGCAGATCGAGCGGGGTCTTCACCCCGTCGAAGTCCTCGGCCCCGACCCGCTGTCTGAACACCCAGTAGGTCCAGGCCTGGTAAAGCAGGACCACCGGGACCAGCAGCACCGCCACCACGGTCATCACGGTCAGCGTGTAGTTGCTGGAGCTGGCTGCGCTCAGGGTCAGGTTCTGGGCGGTGTCGATACTGGAGACCATCGCGTTCGGAAACAGGTCGGTGAAGAGCGCGGTGAAGAACGCGATGATCGCGATGACGGTCGAGGCGAAGGCCTTCCCCGGACTGCCTTTTGCCAGCGCCCCGCCAACGGCCAGAGCGACGATCGCGACGACCGCAAAGATCAGTGATTCGATCCCGGTCGGATCCTGACGGGCAATCGTCCAGATCAGGAAAGCGGCCGGCAGGATCACCGCCGCGGGCGCGGAACGGACCGCGACCTTACGGGCCCGGTCGCGCAGCCCACCCTTCGTCTTCATTTCGAGAAACAGGGCGCCATGGGTGAAGAAGATCGCCAGGGTGGCCAGCCCTCCGAGCAGCGCGTAAGGCTTCAGCAGGTCGAAGAAGCTGCCGACATACTCGATCGACTCCCGGCCGCTGGCCGCGTTCTGAACCGTCTCGATCGGCACCCCGCCGATCAGGTTCGCCCAGGCGACCCCCCAGAGCAGCGCCGGCACCAGACTACCGAGGGCGATACACCACTCCCAGCCGCTCCGCCACGCTTTCGAGTCCCGCTTGCCCCAGAGTTCGAAGCCGACGTTACGCACGATCAGCGCGACCAGGATCGCGAACAGCGCGATGTAGAAGCCGGAGAAGAGGGTTGCGTACCACTCCGGGAAGGCGGCGAAGGTGGCTCCGCCGGCGACGATCAACCAGACCTCGTTGCCGTCCCAGACCGGTCCGATCGTGTGCAGGATGGCCCGCTTCTCGTTGTTGTCCCGTCCGAGCAGCTTGATCAGCATCCCGACCCCGAAATCGAATCCTTCGAGGATGAAGTAGCCGATCCAGAGCACCGAGATCAGCAGGAACCAGACCAGCTGAAGTGTGGTCACGTCTTCCATCAGTAAGCCATCCCCAGATGCGGATTTTCACTGTCTTCGTCACCCTCCGGCTTCGGCCCGTTGCGGACCTCCCGGAAGAACACCTTGCCGGCCAGAATCGCCAGGACCCCGTAGAGCACCGTGAAGCCGATCAGGGAGATCCAGACCTCGGTCGCACTGACCGTCGGTGAGTGGGCCTGGTCGGTCTTGAAGAGGCCGAACACCACCCAGGGCTGACGCCCCATCTCGGTGAAGATCCAGCCGGCGAAGTTGGCCAGGAACGGCAGTGTTGCTGCCGGGATCAGGAGCTTCAGGAAACGTTCTGAAGACTCAAGTCGTCCCCGCCTCCGGTTGAGCCACCATCCGGCAATCCCCGAAAGTGCGATCAGGAAAGCGAACCCGATCATCGCCCGCCAGGTCCAGTAGGCGACCGCGACGAAAGGGGCGTACTCGCCCGGACCGTACTTCTGCCGGTACTCACGGTTGAGATCGTTGATGCCTTCGACCGTGCCCATCGGCTTGCCGGTCATGATGAAGGAGAGCAGGTTCGGAACCTGGACATTGCGGCGCAGACCCTCCGGATTGCTTTTCATGTCACCTACCGCGAAGAGGGAAAGCCCGGCGCCCTCCTTGGTGTCGAACACCGCGTCGGCAGCGGCCATCTTCATCGGCTGCTGATCGGCCATCAGCACACCGTTGAAGTGACCGACCCCGATCTGAACCAACCCGGCGATCGCGATCACCGGGAGCACCAGTTTCAACGAGCCACCGAAGACTCCCGGCTCGTTTTTCCGGATCAGGTGCCAGGCGGAGATGCCGGCGATCACGGCACCACCGGTCAGGATCGCGGCCAGCAGGGTGTGCACCAGCGCATAGACCGCCGTGTTGTTGCCCAGCACGGCCCAGATCGAGGTCAGCTCGGCCTTGCCGGTGGTGGGGTTCATCTCGTAGCCGACCGGATGCTGCATCCAGGAGTTGGCGGCGAGGATGAAGTAGGCGGAAAGCATGGTCGAGATCGAGACCGCCCAGATCGAGAACAGGTGGAGCTTCTCGGAGAGCCGGCCCCAGCCGAAGATCCAGAGGCCGAGGAAGGTCGATTCGACGAAGAAGGCGGCGAGGCCCTCCATCGCCAGCGGCGCCCCGAAGATGTCCCCGACGAAGCGGGAGTACTCGGACCAGTTCATGCCGAACTGGAACTCCTGGACCAGGCCGGTGGCGACCCCCATCGCGAAGGAAATCAGCATCAGCTTGCCCCAGAAGCGCGTGGCCCGCAGCCACTTCTCATCCCTGGTCCGGTACCACCGGGTCTGAAACCAGGCGGTGAAGAAGGCCAGCCCGATCGTCAGCGGCACGAAAATGAAGTGATAAAGCGTTGTGATGCCGAACTGCCAGCGGGCAAGTTCGAGACTGGTCATCATCGGATCATCCCCTGCTTCATGCTGCCCCTTTGAGCTGGTCCTCGATGTGGCGCCGGACCGTTGGTCCGGTCGGTTGACGTAACTGCAAGGCAGTTAATCAGGTCCGGCCGGAGCGTGCCGGGCGTTTGCCGCCGGTCAGTTCGCCGGGTCGAGCCCGCCGGCCGGACCGAGGTCGGGTCCGAGGTCACCCGCGGTCGACCACTCCTCGCCTCCGGCCAGCGAACGGAAGGCGTTGCCGAAGACGTAGATCGGCATGCCGATCCGGGTCAAACCGTAGATCCGTGGCTGATCCGAGATGAAGGTCCGCAGGCAGCCGTGGCTGGCCGGGTAGTCCGGGACCGAGTGGTATCCGTGGATCGCGTAGCCGCGGATGAAGTAGGAGGAGTAGTACATCCCGAGCGAGTTGTAGCCCGGGTCCTTGCGGTAGAAGCTGTAGGTGCCGAGGATGGTCGGGGTCGACGCCTTGCCCGAGGCGATCGGGAAGATCGCGTAGGGCCGCTTGCCCTTCGCGAAGACGATCACCTGGCGACTGAGTGGCGCCTCGACATGGTTGCCGAGACCGGGTTTCCGCACCCGGTAACGCCCGGTTCCGTTGAAGACCCGCTTGACGACCGACTTCGATGCGCGCGAGTTGCGGCTCATCCGGTTCAGCTTGCGGTAGGCGAGAACCGCCCGGGCCATCTTGCCGTTGAAGCACTTCCCCCGGGCCGGAACCAGAGCCATCCGGTTCAGCGCCTTGCGGAACCCCTTGACCACCCGGCCGCACTGGCCCCGATGAAGGCTCCGGAAGCTGACCTTCCAGGACTTGCGCGGGGAGTGCCCGCGCCGGACCGGATCCTTGCCATTCCGGCCGAAGTACCGGACGTCGACCGCGTACTTGCCACCCTTTCGGGTGATGATCCCGGTGCGGAAGGTTCCGAAGTTGCCGTCGCCACGCCTCACCCTCAGGGTGCGCACCTCGATGCGCCTGGCGTTATGGAAGAACCGGACCGTGACCTTCTGGTTCGGTCGCCACGGGCTGATGCTGCCTCCGGCCACCACCTTGCCCATGATCGGCGCCCGGCCGTTCTTGAGCCCGTACGGCTTCACCCGGACCGTGCTGTCGGCCGGAGCGGCGGCCTCGGCCGCCGGGACCACGCTCAGGCTGAACGCCAGGCCCAGAGCGAGCAGGACGAGCAGGCGGGATCGGGCGGGACTGAAAGCTGGAAACTCGTTCTTCACGGCTGACTCCGGTAGGTCGGGCTCGCTTGGAGCCGGGACGGACCGGAAATCATACTGCGAGATCAGGCGACCGGGGCGGCGCTGGCCTCGGGCGGGGCGGCCTCATGCTCCTCGTCGAGGGATTCCCCGTAATGACGAATCATCAGGAAGGCGATCACCACCCCGACCATCGCCACCCCGACCGAAAGCACCATCGCGTGGGTGAGGCCGTAGACGAAGGCGTCATGACCGGCGGCAGTGAGTTTCGCGATCTCGGCCTTCGATGCACCCTCAACCGCCGGGGCACCACCGGTCAGCTGGTGGGCGATCGATGACCTCTGGGCGGCATCGAGACCCGATCCGGCGAGGGTCTGGGCCAGACGGTCCTTGGCTTCGTTCTGGAACAGGGCCCCGAGCGCGGCCACCCCGAACGTGCCACCGACCATGCGGAACATCGAGAGCACCCCGGAGGCGACCCCGGCCTTGGTCTTGCTGACCGCGTTCATCGCCGCGGTCGACATCGGTGACATGGTCAGGCCGATCCCGGCGCCGAGCACGACAAATCCGGGCAGGATGTCGGAGAAGGTGTCTCCGACCGTGGTCCGCGAGAACATGTAGAGGGCCAGAGTGATCAGGGTCATGCCGGCGACGATCGGTATCCGGGGGCCGATCCGGTCGGAGAGCCGGCCGGCCAGGGGTGACAGCACCATGATCACCAGGGTGGTCGGCAGGAACCGGACCCCGGCCTCCAGAGCCGTGTAGCCGAGGACGTTCTGCATGTAGAGCGCGAGGAAGAAGAAGACCCCCATCATCGCGAAGGAGATGATGAAGGCGGTCACCACCGCGCCGATGAAGTTGCGGCTCCTGAACAGTCCGAACTCGACGATCGGGGCGATCACCCGGCGCTCGACGATGGCGAAAGCGACGAAGAAGACGCCGGCAACGATCCAGAGCATGGTTACCGCGGTCGAGTCCCAACCCCAGCTGTTGCCCTCGATCAGGGCGAGCACCAGGGCGGTCAGACTCACGGTGAGCAGACCGACCCCGAGGTAGTCGACCTGGCGTCCGACCGTGGTGTCACGAGACTCGCGCACCACGAAAAGCGCCGCCATCACGGCGAGGATGCCGACCGGCAGGTTGATGTAGAAGATCGCCCGCCAGCTGACGTGCTCGGTGAGGAAACCACCGAGGACCGGGCCGACCGCCAGCGCCAGGGCGGACACACCGGCCCAGGTGCCGATCGCCTTGCCACGCTCGCTGGGCGGGAAGGCGTCGGTGATGATCGAGAGGGTGCCCGGCATCATGAAGGCGGCACCGATTCCCTGGGCAACCCGGCTGGCGACCAGGGAGATGTCGTCGGGGGCGAACCCGGCTGTGGCCGAGGAGATCGTGAAGATGATCACGCCGATGACGAAGGCCTTGCGGCGGCCGAAGATGTCGCCGATCCGTCCACCGGTGGCGAGCAGGACCGCGAAGGAGAGGGTGTAGCCGTTGACGATCCATTCGAGACCGGAGATCGAGGTGTCGAGGTCCCGCTGGATCGAGGGGAGTGCCACGTTGACCACGGTGTTGTCGAGCATCACCATGAAGAGAGCGAGGCACATCGCGCCGAGGGTCCACCATTTGCGGTTCTCGTCGGTGATCAGGTGCTGGTAGCGACTCATCGGGCGGCCTCGGTTTCGGTGGTGGCGGGCGGGTGTTCGAGGCGGCAGGTCATCGCTTCCTCAAGCTGGGCGTAGATGGGGGCCAGGTCGTCCCGCTTGATCATCCGGCCGAGGACCCGGTTGAGTTCGGCCCGTTCGTCCGGCTCGAAGTCGGCGGCAAGCCGGATCACACCGGCAGCCCGCCCGAGCAGGATCTGATGGACGATCTCGCGTCCTTCGTCGGTCAGCGCCAGGATCCGTCGGCGTCGATCCTCCGGATCCTCGATCCGCAGCACGAGCTCCTTCCTGACCAGGCTGTCGACCGCCCGGCTGACCGAAGGCATCGAGGCCCCGGTTGCGTCGGCCACATCCTGAAGGCAGGGATCGTTCAATCGGTCGGCCGCGCCGAGCTCCAGCATCGCCTTGAACTCGAGGAAGGAGAGCTGGTGCTCATCCATCAATCTGAGCGCGCTGCCGCCGTCCCCGTAGCTGAACATGCGACGAAACAGGGTGCCGATCAGTAGCGAAGTCTCGACCACGTCGTCCGGCAGGTCGGCGGAGTCTGCGTCGGGATCGAAGAGACCGGAAACGTCGGCCCGGGTCGCCTCGACCGACTCTGCGTCCGTGTGGGGATTCGAACTCATCAGCGAGATACTTCCACTTTCGCAACCATTCGTCAAGCGGAACTGTTGCCAATGTGATGCACGTCACGCCGGAGTGACCGACCACCCTCTGGATGCCAGAGGCCGGGATGTCTCTCCCGATGGGGCCGAGTCAGTGGTCTTCGAGGACCCTCTGGCGGGCCCGGTTCAACCAGGCCCGGTTGATCGCAAAGGCGATCAGCATCATCAGGCCGATCGGGATCGCGACTGCCAGGGCGATCAGGGCCACTCCGGCAGCGATGCCGAGCAGTCGACCAGCGTCGTCGTATGCGTCGGAAACTCCCCAGCCTGAATCCTCCGACCCGGCTGCGTCGGCCACCACGGTGACCGCTACCGGGGTCATCGTCACCCGATTCTTCAGCCGGTTCATCTGCTGCTGGAGGCTGCCGGCGGTTCGGCGTTCACGGCGCAGCCGGCGTTCGATCCGGATCCGATCCTCGGAAGTGGTCGCCCCCTCAAGTTCTCCGAGCAGACTCTCGATTCGAGCCCGACTGGTCGAGAGCCTGTCCGAGACCGTGTTGTACGGGGCGGTGACGTCCTCGGTCTCCTGGGTCCGGGCCCTGAGGTCGGCGATCCCGGAGAGCGCCGCGATCGCCGAATCCAGACGAGCGCTCGGGATCGAGAGCCTGAACCTGGCCCCGCCGCTCTCGACCTCACCGTCGCTCACCGAGGACTCGATCACGATGCCGTGGTGGTCATCGGTTACCGCGACGATCTCGTTGGCCACTTCCTGCACTCCGTCCGGATCGGTTCCCAGGGTGATCCGGGCGGTGCCGGCGACCTTGCGTCCCTGTGATCCGCTCCCGGTGGATCCGGACGCCGAAGCGACGGCCGGGTTGGTGGCGTCGGAGGTCGACTGAGGCGCGGCCCGCCCGGCCTCCGTGGCCGACCGGTCCGACAACCCTTCAAGCTTCGGTTCGGCGAGACCCTCGGTCGCGACCGACGGCTCGTCGCTGCCGACCCCATCGGTCGGTCCGGCGGGGTTGCCGCCGCCCTGGAGCCCGGCTACGACCACGGTCGTGACCACCAGCACACCGGCCAGCCCGGTGGCCAGCGGCAGGGCGATCCGGCGACCGGGGCCGAAGCGACGCCGGAACCGGTCCAGCCGGCTTCCGGCCCGGCTTCCACCGGCAACTGACTGTCGGGGATCGTTTTCTTCGGCTCCGCCTCCCGCCGTCCCCGCAGCCTCCTCTGCCTCGGCCTCATCCAACCAGTCGGCCGGGAAGGAGTCGGCGACTGCCCGGTCGAGCCGGGTGGTGAAATCGGGCCGCGGCTCCGGGCGGGCTTCAACCAGGTCGGCGGCCAGGGTGGAAAAATCGGTCAGGTCGGCATCCACCGGACGACCCTCCGCCCCGGCCTCGATCGCCCTCAGTTCGCGTTCCTGCTCGGGTGTGAGTGTGTGGTCGGTCATCGGAGATCCTCCTTGCAGGCGTTGCGGAGTCGGGTCATGGCGCGGTGAACTCGGGTGCCGACGTTGGTTACCGAGACCCCGGTGGTCTCGGCGATCTCGGCATTGGACAGACCGGCGAAGAACTTGAGTGAGATCACCTCGCGGTCGGCCGGCCGCAGCGTGTCGAGTGCCGCATCCAGGGCCACCCGCCGGTCGCGCCGTTCCAGCCGGCCGAGAGCGTCGCTGTCCGGATCGACGTCAACCGGCTCCCGGGTAAGCGGAACCTCCCGCTTTCGCTTGCGCAACTCGTCCAGCGCGGCGTTGCGGGCAATCCCGAAGAGCCAGCCTCTCGCGGTGCCGCGGGCCGGATTGAACCGATGCCACTTGCGGAAGGCCCGTTCGAAGGTGAGCGCGGTCACGTCCTCGGCCGCGGTCTGGTCGCGCAGGAGCCCGGCCACATAGGAGTAGAGATCGTCTCGACTTTCGCGATAGGCCGCCTCGAAACTGTCGGGCCGGTCGGGCGCGGAAGCGGATCCCGCTGCGAGAGCACCGGGGTCCGGTCCGGTAGCGGTTTCAAGAGTGGCGATCATGCCCCTTCTACGATCGAACCGGAAAACCGTCACACCTCCGCTGCCGACCACCGGTGAACTCTCCTCGTTCAAGTGTTGCCGTGCTCCGCCCCCACAGTATCCCCCGGGGCTCACCGGACCGGTACGGTTGGCCGATGCCACGACGTCCAGAGCCTGGCCCGTCCGAGGCCGCCAACTTCGGTGAGCCGAGCCAGCCGCGGTCGGCTGCCTCGCTGATCCTGCTGCGCGATTCCGGCTCCCGGGGCCCCGAGGTATTGATGCTGAAGCGGTCCGCCGAATCGCACTTCATGCCGAGTGTCTGGGTTTTCCCCGGAGGTTCGGTCGACCCCGAGGACGGTGCCGGCCTCGACGGCCTCAAGAGCTGTGCCCGCCGGGAGCTAGACGAGGAAGCCGGGGTCACGCTCGACCGGGAAACGGAACTGGTTACCTTCTCGCGCTGGGTCACGCCGGAGGTGGTCAAGGTCCGCTTCGACACCTGGTTCTTTCTGGCTGCGGTACCCGAGGGCACAGAGGCGACCCCGGACGGCTTCGAGATGACCGAGGCTGTCTGGATCAGCCCGGAGGCCGCGGTCGAGGCGGCCGATGCCGAGCAGATGGCGATCGTCTTCCCCACCCGCAAGCAGCTTGAGAACCTGGTTGGCTCGGCCGATGCCGCCTCGGCCCTCGCGACGGCCGCCGCGGATCCCGAAGCCGACCGGATCATCCTGCCGAAAGTGGTCGGCTCCCGGGACGACTACCGGGTGGTCCTGCCCGGAGACCCGGACTACCCCTCCTGAGGGTCAGGTTTCCGGAAACGGTTCCAGGCCCGCATTCCACGGCCCGGGCGGAAAGTGGTGGAGACCGGACTGGTCCATCTCGGCGTGAATCCGGCGGAACAGCTCACCCGCGTTGGCCAGGGCCATCTTCAGCTCACTCTCGCTGCGCTCCCGGAGCCGCCACAGAAACCAGAGCTGCCGGTCGTTCACCCCGAAATCGACCTCCCGGTCGATCGTGGTTGTCCACTCGAGAAAGCCGGGGGAGAACAGTTCCCTCAGCGCCACCGGGTCGTAACCCTCCGGTACCGTCGCCAGGAACCGCTGGTTGAACTCGAGCGACTCGAACTCGACCTTGCGGGAGATCCGCTGCCGGATGTACTCATCCGGCCGGGCCTCGATTGACTCCACGTTGAAAGCGGCGATCACCTCAGCCAGGTCCGGCATGTGGGCCTTGGCCAGAATCGCACCCGGAACGACGCTCTTGCGCATGAACCCGCCGACCTCGATCTCGTCGGCATCACAACTCGACCCCCAGAATCCGGGCGCCAGTTCACCGGTGAGCCTGTTGGTACCACCAACGCAGAGGGCGACCGGCCCGTCGGCCGGGTTGATCCCCCCGACCGGCTCCCACTTCACCTCTCCCGCTCCGCGATAGGCGGAGACGACTGCCTGCCAGTTGTCTGCTTCGGAAGTCACCGCGCATCACCCTATCCGGGTGGGCCGCCTGCGGATAGGATGCCACCGCAAGCGAACTTCAAGCGAGGGGTAGGAATATGAGCGGTGGTCTTATTGCGCTGATCGTTGTTGTGGTGATCGTCCTGATTGTGGTGCTCTGGTACATCGCGACCCGCAACGGGATCATCGCCTCCCGCAACCGGGTGGACGAGTCCTGGAGCGGCATCGACGTCCAGTTGAAGCGAAGGCACGACCTGGTGCCCAACCTGGTCGAGACGGTCAAGGGCTACGCGACCCACGAGCAGCAGGTGTTCGAGAACGTGACCAAGGCCCGGGCCGACGCGATCTCATCCTCGGGAGTCGGCGAAACCGCCGCCGCGGAATCACAGCTCACCCGGGCGATGGCCGACCTGCGGGCGGTGGCCGAGAACTACCCCGACCTGCGGGCAACCGAGAACTTCCAGCAGTTGAGCCGCAACCTCTCCGAGCTGGAGGACGAGATCCAGGCCTCCCGGCGGATCTACAACTCGAACGTCCAGAGCTACAACACGAAGATCCAGCAGTTCCCGACCTCGATCGTGGCCAACCAGGGCAACTTCACCGACAAGGAGTTCTTCGAGATCGAGGACGCCGCTGAACGCGAGACGCCCTCAGTCAGCTTCTAGGCGGGCGGCCCGCAGGACCCACCAGCCGTCCGCTGGCTTCGTCAACGGCCGGAAATCACAGCTCACCTACCCACGTAGTATCGCGGTGATTTCCGGCCTTTAATCCTCGCCAGACGAACGGCTGGAGGCCCCTGCGAACCACCCGTGAGGGCGGGCACTGCCCCGGGACCACCAGAGCGGCGTCTGCGGCGTCACCCCCCCCAAAA
>JAMLGI010000024.1 GCA_023958085.1 Solirubrobacterales bacterium
CAAGAGAGCCGGCGCTCAGCGATCGGCTTTGGGACGGCGTGATCGAGTTTGTTCACACCCCCGCCCCGAATGCCGAGGGTCCACGCCTGATGGCGATTCTGCTGGACCGGATCGGGGCACTGGCGGCAGCCCCGGCCGCCCACATTCTGGATGACTCATACGACGCTCTCCTGAGTGATGCCCAGAAGGAGCTCCGTACGCAGCTGCGGTCAACCTGGAGCCTCATCGAATCGAAACAGCTCGATCAAGCCACACGAGAAGCGATCACCGACGCCCTCGGCCGGATCGGCAGACCGCCCGGATAACGGGGCCAGGTTCTCGATACGTCCCGTTCAGGCATGACAACGAAGACGGCCTGAATGGTTCGGCGAAGCGCCTGGCGGTGGTGACAAGGGATCAGCCGGCTGCTCACCGAGGAGGGCTGGCTGCTGGCCGCCCTGTGGGCGTGGACCGACTCCCCGGAGGATAGATTCTGGACATGAACGGCGTGGTTGCCAACACCGATTTCGATTGGTATCTGTTCCTGCGTGATCGTTCCTACCTTGACGAAGTGAACTTCTGGCGACCGGGAACGACCGCGTTCCGGGCGCTCGCCCCCGGTGAGCCGTTCTTCTTCAAGTTGAAGGCGCCACAGAACGCGATCGCGGGGTTCGGGCTTTATGCCGGCTACTCACTGGAGGAAGTGTGGCGCAGCTGGGAGCTTTTCGGAGACGGCAACGGTGCCCCGACCCAGTGGGATCTGCTCAAAAGGCTGGACAGACTCTCCGGCCAGAAGGGGTCCCTGAGCGCCACCCGGAAGATCGGATGCATCGCCGTGGTTGACCCGGTCTTCTTCACCCCCGACGAGTGGGTCGCTGCGCCGGCCGACTGGAGCCCGAACATTGTCGCCAACAAGAAGTACGACCTCTCTTCCGGTGAAGGGCTTCGGATACACCGGGAGTGCCTGGAAAGAGCCACCACCCGGGACTCGGTACCCGAGTGGGCCGAAGACATGAACGAGGAGATCGCGAAGTACGGGAAGGCGACGATGATCCGTCCCCGGCTTGGGCAGGGCACATTCCGGCTCGCGGTACTCAGCGCCTACGACGGCGCCTGCGCGGTCACCACCGAGCACTCCCGGCCGGCGGTCGACGCGGCCCATATCCGCCCCTATCACCGGCAAGGTGACCACCGGGTGAGTAACGGAATGCCACTTCGCCGGGACATCCACAGCCTGTTCGACGCCGGCTACGTGACCGTGACCCCGGACCACCGGTTCCGGGTGAGCGATGCTCTCGACTCCGAGTTTGCCAACGGCAAGACCTACTACGCGATGGAGAACCAACGCATCCTGCTGCCGAATGATCCGGACCTCCGACCCGACCCGGAAGCGCTCGCTTGGCACTCCGAGACGGTCTTCAAGGGTTGACGACTTCGGGGCGGCACGGCCTCGGCCTCCTGCCTCACGCAAGTCGGGCCGTAGGGAGTTGGCAGGGTCCCGACATCATCCGAGTCAGATCCACCACCGGCAGTCCGACCATGATGTAGGCATGAGCAGCCTGATTGAACCGAGTGAACCTTCACCGTTGAGCGGCGATGAGCCGCTCGGCTCCAGCGGGATGACAGTTTGGGACTTCTGGAGGTGGGGATTCTCCGATCTGAGGCAGAACGTGAACCGGGGGATCCTCGCCGAGTTCCTGGTCGCCAAGGCCGTGGGAGCCGCGGCTGAGGTACGGCACGCGTGGGACGACTTCGATGTGCTGGCCCCGGATGGCACCCGGATCGAGGTGAAATCCGCCGGCTACCTCCAGAGCTGGCCCCAGAAACGGCTGTCAAGAATTAGCTTCTCTGGGCTGCGTGCCCGGGAATGGGACGAGGACACCGGCCAGAGATCCGGTGAGGAGACTTTCAAGGCCGACGTCTACGTGTTCGCCCTGCAGACCACCCAGGATCCCGATCATTACGACACGACCGACCTCGATTCCTGGCGGTTTCACGTCCTGCCCGTGGCGACGCTCCGTGAACTCGACTGCTCGTCAATTTCACTGGCGACCCTGACCCGGCACGGCTTCGAATCCTGTCCGTTCGGAGACCTTGCTGAAGCCGTCCATCGGGCTGTCCAGGATTGACACCCAACGGGTGAAGGGTGTCTCTGGCTCGAAAGGTGGCCTTGCCGAACAGTAGACCGCGCCAACCGGTACGGCGCAGGATTCAGAGTCATCTGCCTCCGGGATGGTCAACCGGAGCCGGACACCGATTCGCAGGCCTGCTGCGTGGTCACGGCCAGATCCCGACTGGCCAGGTCTGGGAGGTCGCAGCTGACCAACTCTGCTCCGATGCTGGCATCCCCGGTCACGTAGCTGACTATTCCTCGATCCCGGCGGTCTCTACTGCCTGGGGTGAGCCCGGCCGGGGCAGCTAATTGAGCTCAGCCTCGGCTGCCTTCGCTTTCTTGTTCTGTTTTTCGTAGTCCTCCTGGGCGATCACCGCGGTCGTTTCCAGGTCCGAGAGCGAGGAACGTGCCCGGGTGATCTGGCGGGAGGCCTTGGTCCACTTCTTCTGAAGTTCGGGGTCGATCGTGTCGATGTCGCAGCCGAGGTCACCGATGCAGTCATTCCAGGTGTTGTAGGCCTCCCGGTAGCTGTTGAAGGCGTTCTCTCCCGCTACTCCGGGACCGGAGATGCAGTCGGGACTCATCTGATTGATCGGCATCTGGTCGTAGCCGACCGAGATGTCCCCGACCTGATCGCCGTAATCGGCAAAGGTCATCCCCACGTTTAGTCGGCTCTCGGTGTCCTTCAGCGCCTTGAGGAGACTCCCCACCTGATCGCGGCAGGTCACCGCCACCGCAGCGGCATCCTCGGCCGCGGACTTGAGCTTCCTGGCTTTCGCCCGCTCCTTGACGGCGGCGTCCTTCTGCTCCTGACTGGGCCCGCCGCAGCCGGACAGGACCAGAGCGAACAGGATGAAGATGGTGATCGTACGACGCAAGGACTCCCCCATTTCTCGTTGCTGAATGCCGATTCGGAAGGAGGGTCGCTGCATCCGCCCTCTTTCTGACAGCTCCCAGGGAGAGCAAGGTCATTCCAGACGTCGCTACCGGCACGAGGGACCCGGCTACGGAAGGGGAACCCGTTCACGCCGGTTCGAAACCGGCCAGATCACCCTCAAATGGAACGCCAGCCGAACACCGCGAGGACGGCGAAGCTGACCAGATAGAAGATCAGCATCCACATGGTTTCGTGGTCGCCGCGCAACATGAAGGCGTAGCAGAAGAACAGCCAGATCCAGAGCCCGATGTAAAGGCCGTATTCGGACAGGAACGACATGGTGGCTGATGAGTCTCCCAACCCCACCCTGATCTGACAGTGGTACAGGACCTGCGGGATCGTCCCCTCCGGTTCCCCCTGAGCTCCACCCCGCACCAGCGGTTCCCCCGGCCAGTCAGCTCTGGAACGACATCGGAACAACCAGGAGATCATCGATCCCCTCGAAATCCCGTGGGTTGAGGGTGAAGACCGGGAGGCCACGGGAGATGGCGATGGCGGCGATCAGGGCGTCATAGGACCGGGCCGATGCCTTTCGTCCGGAACGGCGCAGCGACTCGGCAACGGATCCGAAAGCCCGGGCGGCAATCTCGTCAAAGGGAAGCGGATCGAACGATGCCTCGACCTCGAGCAGATGCGCCTGCCGGATGGCCCTTTCACGCTCCTCCGGTGCCACCAGCGGCCCGACCACGAGCTCCGCCAGGGTGATCGCAGTGACCCGCGGGGCGGGCGGCAGGGTTCCCGGATCAACCCGGGCCAGTTGAATCACGGTCGAGGTGTCGAGAATTCCCTGCTCAAGCGCAGCCATCAGGACCCTCAGACCCGGGGATCGATGATCTCGTCCAGATCCCGCCGCAAGTCGGCCGGATCAAGTGCGGGAAGTCTCCTGAACCTTTCGGCCAGCGTGGCCGCCGGCAGGACTTTCCGGGCAGCCCTGAGCTCGGCCACTTCGCGGCCATCCCGGGTCACCGTGATCTGTTCACCCTGCTCAACCCGGTCGAGCACCTGCCCACCCCGGTTGCGAAGTTCCCTGACGGTCACCTTGGCCATCGGATCAATGTATCACGCGTGAGACATTGACCCGATGACGGCTGTGTCCAGGAATCCCGGGGCGGTTCACGGCGATGTCCTTGCGGAACGTCCCCGCGGCCCGGTCGAGGACGGGGAAGGTGGACGAACGACCATCGTTCATGGGAGAATCGGGGAGTGATCGGCCGGGGCGGATCAAAGCGGGGATGTTGGCTGCGGGGCGTGGCTCCGGCCGTGCTGGCGGTGCTTGCGTTCGGCTTTCTGGCCCCGTCGGCCGGGGCCCGGACGGGCAAGGGTGACCCGGTGACCAGGCCGCAGCGGGTGGTCGGGGTGACCGTCACCGACACCGCCCGGATCATCCCGACGGTGCAGGCGATCCGGCATCTCGGCGTGCCGGTGACCAGCCGGCTGGTGCTTGACCCCGGACCGGTCGGACACTACGCCGTTCCGGCCCGGAGGCTGGCGCGGGCCGGCCGGGTGATGACCGAACCGGTGGACTCGTTCGGGATGTCGACCGCGAACCTGGACCAGTACCGGCAGCGGTTCACCACGGCGGTGAATCAACTTGGCCGCTGGACCGACGTCTGGGAGGTCGGCAACGAGGTGAACGGCGCCTGGACCGGGCCACCCCGGGAGGTGGCCGCGAAGGTAACCGCCGCACTCGATGTGGTCCGGGCCGGAAAGGCCCGCAGCGCCCTCACCCTCTACTACAACCGGGGCTGCAAGAGCTACCCGTGGGAGCTGGATCCGCTGGTCTGGTCGAAACGGATGCTCCCCGCCCCGGTCCGGCGACAGTTCAACTTCGTCTACTTCTCCTACTACGAGACCGAGTGCGAAAACCGGCGGCCGTCCCGGGGTGAGTGGAAACGGCAGTTCAGGAAACTCCACCGGCTCTACCCGAAGGCCCGGCTCGGATTCGGCGAAGTCGGACTGCCGGAACCGGTGACCGCGGCAACCGATCTGAAGGCCCGGGAGATCATCAACCGCTACTACCGGATGAAGTTCAAACTGCCGTACTACATCGGCGGCGGCTTCTGGTGGAACTTCGCCCAGGACATGGTGCCGTGGGGGACCTCCCCCCTGTTCCAGAGCCTGCGCCAGGCAGTCCGCAGATAGCCAGATCGCCGGCCATCGAGAGGAGGGTCGTCAGGCGGGTGCGGCCGACTTGTCCGGTTCCTCGATCTCGTCCTCGGCCATGTGCATCTCCGGCGGGGGTTTGCTGAAACCCTTGGTCAGGAAGGCCAGCCAGATCAGACCGACCACCAGCCAGCAGCCGCCGAGGATCAGCGCGTGGGAGTCGAGATGGGTCATCAGCCAGATGATCACCGCCAACCCGATCAGCGGCTGGAGGATCCAGGAGAGCGGGTTGAGCTGCTTCTCCTCGCGATGACGGAGGTAGTAGGCGATCACACTGATGTTCACCGCCGCGAACGCCGTGAATGCCCCGAAGTTGATGAACGAGGTTGAGGAGGACACGGTCAAACCGAGGGCGAGCAAACCGATCGCCCCGGTCAGAAGCAGGTTGATGATCGGGGTGTGGAAGTGATCGGAAACGTAGGCGAAGATCCGTTTCGGCAGGGCCTCGTCCCGACCCATCGCGTACATCAGCCGGGCACCAGCCGCCTGGATCGGCACCCCGGCGGTGAACTGGGCGACGATCACGGTGGCGAGGAAGATCGAGCCGAAGAAGTCCCCGGCGATCATCTTGGCGATGTCGAGCGGGGCGCTGTCCGCGTTCTCGAACACGCCACCCGGATGAACCAGCTGAACCACGTAGGCGACGATCACGAAGATCACCCCGGCGATCCCGGCAGTGAGGATGATCGCCCTGGGGATCGTCTTGCGCGGATTCTTCGCTTCCTCGGCGAAGGTACTGACCGCATCGAAGCCGATGAAGCTGTAGGCGGTGATCGCGGCTCCGGCCGAGATCGCGGAGATCGTGGAGGCCGAGTTCCAGAACGGTTCGACGCTGAGCACCCCGCCGATGCCGTCGTCGCCGATCACGTGACCGAGCGAAAAACCGAGGAAGAAGAGCAGCACCAGAACCTGGAAGGAGATCAGGGCGATGTTCACCCGGGTCGCGACCCGGATCCCGATGATGTTCAGCCCGGTGGTGAGGATGATGAAGGCCAGCAGGAAAACCCAGCCGGGAATCGCCGGGAACTGGTCGGTGAGATAGGCGGTGCCGATCAGCCAGACCACCATCGGCAGGAAGAAGTAGTCGAGCAGCACCGCCCAGCCGACCATGAAACCCACCCGGTCGCCTATCGCCCCGCGAGAGTAGGTGTAGGCGGAACCGGCGTTGGGGAAGAGCCGGGCCATCTTGCCGTAGCTGACCGCGGTGAAGATCATCGCGACCGTGGTGATCGCGTAGGCGGAGGCCAGGGTTCCGTTCGCCACCTCGGAGAAAACCCCGAAGGTGGTGAGGACGATGAACGGGGTGATGTAGGCAATCCCGAAAAGGACGATCGGCCAGAGGGTCAGGGTCCGTTCGAGGTGGTGGCCGTTCTCGGCCGGCTTTTCGTCCATCTACTTTCTTCCTTTCGGGTTCCAGCGGTCAGGGTCGAGGTTTCCTTCGTAAAGCGGTAGCGGGACGATCGGGTCCCCCGGACGGGTCTGGGACCACATCCGGTTGAGGGCGGCGGTTCCGTACTCCCGGGTGGTCGTGACCTGTTCGAAGTCGATCGTGTCGGTGAGCACCGCGGCCGACTCGCTGGGAGCCTGGTACTGGACCAGCCCCTGCGGATCGACCAGGATGCTGCGTCCGGTGCCGACCGGTTCGGCCGCGTTCACGTTCAGCACGAACACCTGATTCTGGATCGCGTTGGCGCGAGCCAGGATCAGTTCGTGGTCACGGTCACGGGTGGAGGTCTGATGCGGGCAGAGGATCAGCTCGGCGCCGAGCCAGGCCAGGTTGCGGACGATCTCCGGAAACCAGATGTCGTAACAGATCGCGAGACCCACCTTCCCGAAACCATCCATCTCGAACACGACCAGCTCGGAACCGGGATCGAACGGCTCGAAGGGACGCCAGGGAAAGATCTTCCGGTAGGACGCTCGCAGTTCCCCGTCGGGGGAGATGGCGACCAGGGTGTTGAACATCTCCCCGTTCTCGCCGCTTTCGATCACCGTCCCGGGCACCAGCCAGATCCCGCCTTCCCGGGCCAGCTCGCGAAGTCCCGACACCCGTTCGCCGTCCAGCGGTTCGGCCAGCCTGCGGTACGCCCGGGCCCGTTCCTCCGGGTTGCCGTGAACCCGGACCAGATGAAACTCGGGATAGAAGGCCAACTCGGTCCGGGGGAACTCCTCGATCAGGCCGAGCAGCTCGTCACGCATCTCGGCGACCGCCGTTGCCGGATCACGCGGGGGAGCCTGAACCGAAAGCGTTGTCAGAACCCTTGGCACCGGTTGAATCCTCCCCGTAGACGGGACCTGCCAAACCGGCCGGGCGGGTACTCATCCATTGCCCGGATGGATGAGTACACGTTCGGGCCCTTGGGGTTCGGGGTGCTTTTCATCTCTCGTAGTTGTAAAAGCCGCGGCCGGACTTGCGGCCGAGCAGGCCGGCGGAGACCAGGCGGAGCAGCATCGGCGGGGGTGCGTAGAGCTGCTCGCGGTGTTCCGCGTAGAGGGTGTCGGCGACCCCCTTGACCGTGTCGAGGCCGATCAGGTCGGCGAGGGCGAGCGGTCCCATCGGGTGGGCGCAGCCCTTGACCATGCCCTCGTCGATGTCCTCGGCACTGGCCAGACCCTGCTCGAACATGCGAATCGCCGAGAGCAGGTACGGAACCAGCAGGGCGTTGACCGTGAAACCGGCCCGGTCCGGGGCCTCGATCGGATCCTTGCCGAGCTGGTCCGTAACGAACCGGCGGGCCCGGGCGGTGGTTTCGTCGGCGGTGAGGAGTGACGGAATGATCTCGACCAGCGAAAGCACCGGCACCGGGTTGAAGAAGTGCAGCCCGAGCACCCGGTCGGCCCGGGTGCCGGTCACGTGACCGAGTTCCACGATCGGGATCGAGGAGGTGTTCGAGGCGATGATCGCCGCTTCGTCCGTAACCACCGAGGCCAGCCGTTCGAACGCGGCCAGCTTCACCTCCTTCTGTTCGGTGATCGCCTCGACCACGAGGTCACGGTCGGCGAGGGCGTCGAAGTCGGATGTGAAGGCGAGGTTGGCGAGCGCCCGTTCGGCGGCGTCTGCCTCGAGCTTCCCTTTCCCGACCGCCCGTTCCAGCGACCGCTCGAGTCGCTGCCCGGCCTTTTCGGCGAAGGCCGGTTCGGCCTCGACCAGGATCACGTCGAGATCCGCCTTGGCGCAGACCTCGGCGATTCCGGTGCCCATGATCCCGCCCCCGAGCACCCCGATCCGGCTGAAGGGTTCGCCGCTCATCGGAACGCCTGGATTCCGGTCAGGGCCCCGCCGACCACCAGGGCGTGGACGTCCGCGGTGCCCTCGTAGGTGACCACCGATTCGAGGTTGTTCATGTGTCTAATAACCGGATACTCGAGGGTGATCCCGTTGGCGCCCAGAACCTGGCGGGCGCTCCGGGCGACCTCCAGCGCCGCGTTCACGTTGCCGAGCTTGCCGAGGCTGACCTGCTCGGAGGCGAGCAGGCCCTCGTCCTTGAGCCGTCCGAGATGGAGCGCCAGCAGGGTGGCCCGGTTGACCTCCAGCGCCATCGTCGCCAGCTTCTGCTGCTGGATCTGGAAGGAGGCGATCGGCCGGTCGAACTGAATCCGCTCGCCGGCGTAGGAGAGCGCCGCCTCGAGGCAGGCCCGGGCCGCCCCGACGGCCCCCCAGACGATCCCGTAACGGGCCTCGTTCAGGCAGGAAAGCGGGCCGCGCAGCGAGTTCGCCTCCGGCAGTCTCGCCTCGGCCGGCAGGCGCACGTCATCCAGCACCAGCTCCGAGGTGATCGAGGCTCTCAGCGACATCTTCTTCTTGATCTCGGGGGCACTGAACCCGGGGGTTCCGGCGGGCACGAGGAAGCCGCGGATGCCCTCGTCGGTGGTGGCCCAGACCACGGCGACGTCGGCGACGGTTCCGTTGGTGATCCAGGCCTTGGTCCCGTTCAGGATCCAGTCGGATCCGTCCCGGCGGGCCCGGGTCCGCATCGATCCGGGATCGGAGCCGGAGTCGGGCTCGGTCAGGCCGAAGCAGCCGATCTTCTCACCCGCCGCCATTCCCGGAAGCCACCGTTCTTTCTGCTCCTCGGATCCCCAGCGGTGGATCGCAAACATCGCCAGCGACCCCTGCACCGAAACCAGGCTGCGCACCCCGCTGTCACCGGCCTCGAGTTCGAGGCAGGCAAGCCCGTAGGCGGTGGCGCTCGCCCCGGCACAGCCGTAGCCGTCGAGATGCATGCCGAGCAGGCCGAGCTCACCGAGCTCGGAAGCCAACTCGCGTGGCAGATAGCCCTCCTCGAACCAGTCCCCGACATCGGGCAGCACCCGGTCGGCCACGAAGGAGCGGACCGTGTCGCGGATGGTGATCTCCTCCTCGGAGAGCAGGTGGTCGATGTTGAGAAAGTCGTCCGGACGGATCTCCGGTCTGGTGGCGGTGGTTGTCATCTGGCTCCTCGGGTTGGGTGTGAGTCGGGAACCCGGCTTACTTCTTGGCGGGGTGGTCGAAAGCCTCGAAGATCGAGTCCGGCAGGACGATCACCTTGCCGAAGGCGCGGCGCTCCTCCATCTCGGCCAGCGCTTCACCGGACCGGGAGAGCGGGAAGATCGCGTGGATCACCGGGTCCAGTTCACCGCTTTCCACGTTGCGGACCAATTCCAGCAGGCCGTCCCTGGTCCAGCCGTCGGAGCCGCGGATGTCGATCTCACGCACCCATACATAGCGCAGGTCGGTCTCCGCTTCGTAGCCGGTGGTGGCCCCGCAGGTGACCAGCCGGCCACCCTGCTTCACGGATCTGAGGGACTGTGGCCAGGTGACCTCGCCGGTGAAGTCGACCATCATGTCCACCCCCTGCTTGCCGGTCGCCTTCCAGACCTGCTTGCCGAACTGCCCGTCCTCAAGGATCACGGCGGTGTCGGCACCGAGGGCGGTGAGCTGCTCGGCTTTGGCTTCGGAGCTGGTGATCGCGATCACCTTCGCCCCGATCCGTTTGGCCAGCTGCACAGGCGACCCCGACTCCGCCGCTGGCGCCGAGCACCGCCACCGTCTCCCCCGCCTTGAGGCCGCCCCGGTCAAAGATCATTCGCTGGGCGGTGCCGTAGGCGATCGGCAGCGCGGCGACCGCGACCAGCAGGCCGGTGTCGTCACCGGGCAGCGGGATTGCGTTCCCGGCCGGAACCACGACGTACTCGGCCAGGCCGCCGGCCCGTCCCTCCCCCAGGGTTCCTTCGGGGATGGTCGGATCGATCAGCACCGGGGTGCCGGCCTCGATCGAGTCGACGTCCGGGCCGAGCTCCTCGACCCAGCCGGTCACATCCCCGCCGGCGATGTGAGGCAGCGGGATCTCCACTCCCGGCATTCCACGCCGGACGAAGATGTCGAGGTGGCTGACCCCGCAGGCCCCCACCTTCACGCAGATCTCGCCCGGACCCGGAACCGGCCGGCCGGTCGATTCGACCGTCATGCATTCGGGTCCGCCGTGCTCACGGATGACCGCTGCCGTCATCGTCGCCGTCATGAACTCTCCTCATTCCCGGGATTGATGGACGCACACAACCTATCATGAAAAAAAACCGACGTCACTTCTTGACAAATGATTCCCGGTCTGCGATGTTCTCTCCGTCCCCCGTGTTTCGGAATACGTTGGGACGAGAGGCAGGAGAGGAGCGGTAATGGAATCGAGGACCTCAGTCGAGGTGGGACTGGAACCGCCGGAGGGTGCCTTCGCACCTTTCGGGACGGTCCGGAACCCCCTGAGTGCCGGACGGTCGCGCCTGGATCGAAAGACCCGGGACCGACAGGACGACGCGATCGGGATCAGCGACTTCCATCGTGGTTGCGGGTCTCTGGCGGTGCCGCGATCGGCACATATGGGGCTCGTGACGATGCTGCTCTCCCGCCGCCGACAGCGGCACACCGCCGCATTACCGACAGGAGAGACGCATGACGTCCGCTGAACACGAGATCGACGAGGGCACCGCGAGTTACGGCACCTCGATCACCCAGACCGAACCGTACGGCACCGAGATCATCCCGCTCGGGGAACGCCACGGCCATCCCTCCCAGCAGTTCACGCTCTGGTTCGCGGCCAACATGGTTCTGGCCGTGCTGGTCTCCGGATTCTTCTCCTCCCTTTTCGGGCTTTCGGTCGTGCAGGGACTCACCGCAGTGGCGGTCGGTGCCGGACTGAGCGCCACCGTGATGGGACTCCTCGCCGGGATCGGCACCACCCTCGGTGTCCCCCAGCAGATCCAGGGTCGCGGGCCGATGGGGTACTTCGCCAACTTCGTGCCGATCACCCTGCTGACGATCGTCTCGGCGATCGGCTGGACCGCGGTCAACACCGTGTTCGCGGTGATCGCGATGCGGGAACTGGTCGGGATCCCGTTCTGGATGGGTGCGGCACTGATGTTCGCGGTTCAGGGCCTGTTCGCGATCTGGGGCTACAACCTGGTTCACCTGATGAACAAGATCGCCAGTGTCGTGCTCGCGATCCTGTTCGCGATCATCACCGTGCTCTCGCTGAGCGAGGCAACCTTCAGCGGCGGGGTCAACCCGGACGCCCCGATGTACATGGGTGCTGTCGCCGGCTGGGTGACCTTCATGGGGTTCTTCTTCGCCTACGTGATGACCTGGACCCCGTTCGCCTCCGACTTCTCCCGTTACCTGCCGGCGAAGACATCCGACACCGCGGTCCTCGTCTACACCGCCCTCGGGACCTTCGTCGCGATGATGTGGCTCGGTGGCATCGGGGTGCTGGTCTCAAGCTTCGCCGGAGACCTGGGACCGGTCGAGGCCGTGAACGAGCTGACCGGCGGCTTCGGCCCGGTCGCGATGTTCACCGTGGTCATCTCCACCCTGCCGGTCAGCGCGATGAACCTCTACGGCGGATCGCTCTCGGTCCTGACCATCAAGATTCCGGTCAGCCGGATCACCGCGGTCATCCTGGTGTCGCTCGCCGGGTTCTTCGCCACCCTGCTGATGCAGGAGGATCCGTACGGCAGCTTCTACAACTTCCTGAACGTGCTCGCCTACCTGGTGGTGCCGTTCAGCACCGTGCTGCTGGTCGACTACTACCTCAGGATGCGCCGCGACCCGACCGAGTCGGCGATCGCCCTTTTCGACACCAAGCTCAGAATCCAGTGGGGTTTCTTCGCGATGGTGGCCGGCTGGATCGCCTCCTTCCTGTTCTGGAACACCGATCTGGTCAGCGGACCGTTCGCCTCGGTGACCGAAACCACCGGCGACATCGGGTACTACATCGGCGCGGTCGTCGCCCTGATCGCCTACCTGATCCTGCTCCGGCTCCGGCCGCTGCCCGAGATCTTCGGCTGGACGGACGGCAAGAAGAAGACCCCCGAACCCGCAGCGGGAGAACCGTCACCGGAACCGGCGGGACAGCCCGCCGCGATAGAAGGAGACCCCTCATGAGCGGAGAGAGCTACAGCCTGGTCGTGATCGACATGCAGGACTGTTTCGCCGACCCGGAAAGCGACTGGTTCACGCCGCGCTACCGTGAGGCGGAAGCCAACATCACGAGGCTGTCAGCGCTCTCGACCGGTGACTCGACGGTGTGGACGCGGTTCGTCCGGGACCCGGACGAGCAGGGTTCGTGGTCGGCCTACTACGACCGCTGGAACGAACTGCGCCTCCCGCCGGAAGCCAAGGAGTGGGATCTGACCTCGGCTCCCGCCGAGGGAGATGACATTCTCGACCTGCCCACCTTCTCGAAATGGGGCCCGGACCTGGGCGAGCTCACGGCGGACGCCGACGGGCTCGTGGTTTGCGGCGTGGCGACCGACTGCTGTGTGCTCGGCACCGTCCTCGGGGCGGTCGACGCCGGCCGGCCGGTCACGGTGGTGAGCGACGCCTGTGCCGGGGTTACCGACACGGCCCACCAGCAGGCGCTTGACCTGATGGGGCTGCTGTCGCCGATGATCACCCTGACCGAGACGAAGGACTTCCTCGCCCAACGCGCCTGACCGGCGCATCTCCCGCGAACCACCGGCCCCGGCCTTCTCCACCGGGGCCGGTTCGCGTTGCGAAATCAGGCGTGCGGGGCGACCCCGCCGCTTACCCCGTAGACCTCGCCGGTGATGTAGCCGGCGCGATCCCCGAGCAGGAAACCGGTGAGGGCGGCGACGTCGTCCGGCTGCCCGATCCTTCCGACCAGGGAACGCCGTTCCGCGTAGGAGTCAAAGAACTCGTCCGGATAGATCTTGCGGAGGAAGTCGTTGTAGATCAGTCCGGGAGCGATCGCGTTGACCCGGATGCCGTGACGACCAACCTCGGCCGCGGTCACCCTCGTGAGGGCGATCACCCCGGCCTTCGCGGCCGAGTAGGCGGCCCCGTGCTCCTCGGAGGTCTCCCAGGCGGCGATCGAGGAGATGTTCACCACCGAACCGGAGCCGCCCTCGATCATCACCGGCAGCGCATTGCGAAGGCAGTTGAAGGTGCCGTTCAGGTCCACATCGAGGCAGCGCTTCCAGGTTTCCGGATCCATCTCGTGAACCGGTTCGATCTTGTTCCAGCCGGCGTTGTTGACCAGACCGTCGAGCCGACCGCGTTCCTCGACGATGCGACCGACTGCCGCCCCGACCGCGTCGAAGTCGGTCACGTCCAGCGGAATCGAAAGAAAACTGCGGCCGTGCTCCTCACCCAGCTCCGCCGCCAGTTCACCGCAGCGTCGTTCGTGGGCGTCGGTCACCACCACATCCCAGCCGTCACCGGCCAGTTCCCGGGCGACCGCCGCACCGATTCCGGCGCCGGCCGCTGCCGTGACCATCACCACCGGATTCTCGCTTCTGTTCATCGTCTGTCTCCTTCCTCCAGCCACCTGCGCAAGACATCCGTAACCGCAGCCGGATCCTCGTCGGTGACCAGATGCCCGACGGCGGGAAGCTCCTCGAAGCGTCCGTCGGGGATGTACTCGAGCATGATGTCTGCCGCCTTGCGAGGGCAGAACTGATCGTTTTCGCCACTCACCACCAGTACCGGACAGCGAAGCTCGGTGAGCCGGTCGTTCAGCGGCTGTTCGCTCATGCCGACCATCGCCCGGGCGGCGTTGACGTAGCCGCGCCGGTCGCCGATCGCCTCGAGACGTTCCTGCAGCACCGCTTCCTCGTCGGCCCCGGAACCGGCCAGCTGGCCCCTGGTGTCTTCGAGCAGGGCAGTTCGGATCGCCTGCTCGTCGCTGCCTTCGAAAAGTTCGATCCGGTCCCGGAAGAAACCGGCTGCGGCCCGTCCGACCACGGAGGATGTCGCCAGGGCGAGAACGTCGGTGACCAGATCCGGCCGCTCGGAGGCTGCCTGGAGCGCGATCGTGCCGCCGAGGGAGAAGCCGACGCAGGTCGCCGGGCCGAACTCCTCGAGGAAGGCGATCAGGTCACCGCCGAGCTGGGCGAGGGTGCCGTCCGGCTCGCCGACGGTGGTGCCGCCATGCCCCCGGACGTCGTAAGCCAGGGTGCGGTAACCGGGAAGATCCCGCTGCTGCCCGGCCCACATCCCGTGGTTCTGGGCGAGGCCGTGAATCAGCACCACCGGGCGGCCCTCGCCGGCCTCGCTGTAGGCGACCTCGATATCGCGCAGGCGGACCCGCTTCAGTTCGGCGCCCTGGTCCGGATCGTTCATGCGGGTGGCCCTCCTCGTCTTGCGGTCGGCTGCGGTCAGCAGCAGGGCCAATACTACCAGCGGAACAAAAAGCGACGTCAGTCCCTTGATTTTTCGATCCGGATGACCCATACTGGCCAGACGCACCGGTGTACCACCGGCAGTACAAGGAATCAACGCGGGAGATTTACGAGATGCCACTCAAGGACACGCCGTTCGCCGCGGTCTCCGAGATGACCGTGCATGAACTCTTCGAACGCCGCGTGGCGGAGACACCGGGAGCCCTGGCGGTCCGCTCCGTGCAGGGCGAAATGACCTTTGCCGAGTGGCGCGAACGGGCCGATTCGCTGCGGGCACTGTTCGAGCGGATCGCCGGTGCCCTGCGCGGAGAGCGGATCGCCCTCTGGATGACCAACGACGAGGCGGCCGCCTACCTGGGAGCGCTCCAGGCCACCCTCGGGGCGGGGGCGATCGCGGTGCCGCTCGACGACCGGATGGCCGTACCGGAAGCCCGGCGGGTGTTCGCCGAGGCCGATCCACGGCTTCTGGTGATCAGCCGGCTGGTTGCGGAGCGGATCGGCGAGGCGGGCCTGTCCGACCTGGGGGTGGCCTCTCCCACCGTCCCGGCCGCCGGGGTCGAGGCGGTTGTGCTGCATCTGTCCGACGGACTCACCACCGAGGATCCGGTGTCCTGGGACCCGGCGACCGCCGCCGAAGCGCGTCCCTCGGCCAGCCCCGCCCAGCCGGGCGACGACGGGTTGATCGCCTTCACCTCCGGCTCGACCGGCAAGCCGAAGGGGGCGATGTGGACCCAGATGGCGATCTGCCAGTACGCCGAACGGGTCGCCCACGGCATCCACTCCGAACCCCGCGGCGGCAAGGATCTGGGTGAGACCGACGTCCTCCAGTCCCCGATCCCGCTCTACACGGCGGCCAGCGTAATCGAGAACATCTACCCGACCGTGTTCTCCGGCTGCACCCTGGTCTTCGAGGGGCGCCGCTTCGACCCTGAAGCCTCACAGGAAAGGATGGCGGAGTTCGGGACCACCGTCTACAACGGGGTTCCCCCCCACCTCGCCCTGATGTGCGACCGGTCCGCCCGGGAAGGGGCCGCGCCGGAACTGATCCTGACCAGCGGCTCGCCCCTGACCGGCGCCCTCTACCGGCGGGTGCGCGACCGGTGGCCCTCCACCGCCGTGGTCAACTGGTACGGCCTGAACGAGAGCGGCACCGGCCAGCTGATCAACTACGGCCCCGACATGGAGCGTGAACCGCAGGCGATCGGACGACCGGTCTGGCCGACCGAGATCCGGGTGGTGGATCCGGACGGAACCGACGTCGAACCGGGCGAGCCGGGCGAACTCTGGATGCGCTCCCCCGGACAGATGCACGAGTACTTCCGCAGCCCCGAGCAGACCGCCGAACGGCTGTACGAGGGCTGGCTTCGCACCGGCGATCACGTCCGCATGGACTTCGACGGACTGGTACATGTGGTCGGACGCGGCGAGGAACGGATCAACCGGGGAGGTTTCAAGTACTACCCGGCCGAGGTCGAGGCAGCGCTGGAGGAGCATCCCGCGGTCCGCAAGGCGGCGATCGTCGCGATCCCGCACCCGGTGCTGGGACAGGACACGGTCGCCTTCGTAGAGCTCACCGGCGATCCCGACGAGAAGGAGCTGCGCGATCACGTGAAGGGCCAGATCGCGGCGAACAAGGTCCCCTCTCGCGTGTTCCCGATCGACGAGCTGCCGCTCGGCGCTTACGGCAAGGTCCAGCGCAAGGCTCTGCTCGAACGGTTCGAGCAGATGGAAAAGACAACCGTTTCACCGAAGTAACCCCACCCACCCAGAGAAGGAGAGCAACATGGCCGACCTCGAATTCAACCTCCAGGAACTGGTGATCGCCACCGACGACGTCGAGGCCGCCGCCGAACGCTGGAAGGGCAGCCTCGGCGTGCCCGCTGACGAGAAGGTCTCCTACCCGCAGGCCGGGATCGAGATCGAGATGAGCGGCGTCTGGGTGGGCGACTTCCGGCTGGCCTTCGTCAGCGACTCGAGCGGCAAGGGTCCGGTCTCGAAGTTTCTCGAGAAGCGCGGCGAGGGCCTGTTCGAGATCTGCATTCACACCAACGACCTCGAGGCCGCGGTCGAGCAGATGAAATCAGGCGGGATGCGCTTCACCAGCGAGGAGCCGCACATCCTCAGGAACTACGAGTGGAAGGGCGAGATCTTCTCCGAGGTACACGTGATG
>JAMLGI010000025.1 GCA_023958085.1 Solirubrobacterales bacterium
CGGCGGGGCCCCGGTCGGACCGGTGGCGGCCCCGGACAGGGCGATCGTCGAGTTCGTATCGGCCAACCCGACCGGTCCGCTGACCGCGGCCTCGGGGCGGCACGCAGCCTACGGGGACGCCCTCTCCAGCCTGCTTTCCGCGACCGGTCACGAGGTGACCCGGGAGTACTACGTCAACGACGGCGGCAGTCAGGTGGCCAACTTCGGGGCGTCGATCGCCGCCCGGATGACCGGTGCCGAGCCGCCCGAGGACGGCTATCGCGGCGGGTACGTGGCCGCGCTCGCCGAACGGGCGGCCGCCGGGGGAGTGGACCCGGCCGATCACGACCGGCTCTCGCGTCTCGGGGTCGAGTGGATGGTGGAGTCGATCCGCAACTCGCTCGAATCCTTCGGGGTCCGGATGGACGACTACTTCTCGGAGCGTTCGCTCTACTCCGATGGTCTGGTCGAGCGCGGGATCGAACGGATGAAGGCGGCCGGACACAGTTTCGAGGAGGACGGAGCGATCTGGCTTCGCACAACCGATTTCGGCGATGACAAGGACCGGGTCCTGGTCCGCTCCAGTGGCGAGGTGACCTACTTCGGCGCCGACGTCGCCTACCACGTAGACAAGGTCGAGCGCGGCTACCGGCTGCTGATCGATGTGCTCGGAGCCGACCATCACGGGTACGTCGCCCGGATGGCTGCCGCGATCAAGGCGCTCGAGGGAGAGGGAATCTCGTTCGAGGTCTCGATCATGCAGCTGATCCATCTGGTCGAGGGCGGCAAGCGGACCAAGATGTCGAAACGGGCCGGGGATATCGTCACCCTGGACGAGCTGGTCACCGACATCGGGATCGACGCCGCCCGCTGGTTCCTGTTGGAACGCAGTCACGACCGCACGATCGACCTCGACCTCGATCTTGCCCGCAGCCAGTCCTCCGAGAACCCGGTCTACTACGTCCAGTACGCCCACGCCCGGATCCAGAGCATCCTGCGCAAGGCGGCGGGAGAGCGCAAGGAGGCGGAGCCGGCCGCCCTGCCGGACGGAGAAGCCCCGCTCCGGGCGGGCGGGGAGGAGGGCGTCCACGACTCCGAGAAGGCCCTGATCAGGCGGCTGCTGGACTTCCCGGCCGAGGTTCACGAGGCTGCCGGCAAGCGGGCACCGCACCGGATCTGCGCTTACGCCACCGACCTCGCTGCCGGTTTTCACGCCTTCTACCGGGATTGTCAGGTGATCGGGGCCGGGGGCGAAGGAGTGGAGGAGGCGCGCCTGAAACTCTGCGAAGCCACCGCCGCCACCATCCGCCGGTCACTCTCCATCCTCGGGATCTCGGCCCCGGACCGTATGTAGGCGACCACGGTCACCGGGTGACCGTGGTCAGAGGTCGAAGCGGGCCATGTCGCGGTTGAGGCGCTCGTCGTCGATCGGGGGGTTGCCGCCTTCGCCGGGGCCGGGGACGTCGTCGGGGTCCGATCCGATGTCCTGCTCCCCGGGGCGTCGTCGCCGCAACCGGACGATCGAGAGGATCACCGCCAACGCCGCCAGCACGATCAGGAGCGTCGGCAGGACGTAGGCCCAGAGGTTGATTCCGCGGCGTTCCGGCTCGGCCAGCACCTGCCCGCCGTACTCGGCGACCAGGGCCCGCTTGATCTCCTCCTTGCTCTGCCCGCGGGCGATCAGGCGGCGGATGAAGGCCCGTTCCCGTTGCGCCGCCGGTGACGCCGAAAGCGAGAGCAGGGTGCCGCAGATCGGGCACATCACCTCATCCTCGATCTCGGGCAGGGTCGTTTCGGGTGCAGGCCCGGCTGCCGCCGCCCGGGCATCGGTGACTCCCGGCAGCGCCATACCGGCCGGAAGCAGGAGCATCGCCGCCAGAAGGACCCCGGTCAGCGCCAGGATCCGGGTCGGGTTCACGCTCGATCCGGTGGCCGTCCGGATCAACTGCCGAGCCTCTCGACCGGCTCGCCCCCGAAGGCGGGCTGAGCGAACTCCTTCACCGCCTTCAGGTCCCGGAACGGCCCCGGGTAGTGGGAGACCAGCCGACCCTCCGGGTCGATCAGGAAGGACTCGGGCACCCCGGTCGACTTGAGCTTGTCGGCGTACTCTCCGCTCGGATCCCGGATCTGGGGGTAGCGGAGGTCGTACTCCCGCATGAACCGCAGCGCGTCCCCGGTCAGGTCGCGCGTGTTCACCCCGAGTACCGCGATCCGGCCCCGGTGCCGGCGGTAGAACTCCTCGAGGGCCGGGGACTCGGCCCGGCACGGCTTGCACCAGGAGGCCCAGATGTTGAGCAGCACCCACTTGCCTCGGTACTCCTCGACCGAATTCTTGCCGCCGGGGGGCAGGGTCTCGAGGCTCATCGAGGGGACCGGCTTGCCGTCCTTCAGGCCGGCGTCGCCCTTGCCGATCAGGCCCCAGGTGAGCAGTCCGAGAAGGACCACCAGACCCGCCGAAACCAGTGTGATTCGCAGTTTCAAATCGCCTCCCAGTATGAAGCAGCGATAGGGTTCTGGCGTCGCGGACGTAGCTCAGTTGGTAGAGCGCGAGCTTCCCAAGCTCGAGGTCGCGGGTTCGAGACCCGTCGTCCGCTCTTGGACCCCGCGATATCGGTCGTCATCGTCGCCTTCAACTCGGGGCCCGACCTGGCCCGGACTCTCCCCGCCCTGGCGCGGGAACTGGGGCCCGACGACGAGGTGATCCTGGTCGACAACGGCAGCGACGGTTCGGCCGGGCCGCTTCTGGCGGAACATCTTCCCCGTGCCCGGCTCGAACGGAACCGGGAGAACCGCGGTTTCGCTGCCGCGGTCAACCAGGGAGCATCCCTGGCCCGGAAGGATCTGCTGCTGATCCTCAACCCCGACGCCGTGCCGCTGCCCGGATTCGGACGGGCGATCCGCGCACCCGCGGTTGAGCGACCGGAGTGGCATGCCTGGATGGGTTTGGTCGCCTGCCGCATCGCCGGTGAGCTGAGGATCAACTCGGCCGGCAACCCGATCCATCTCACCGGGATCACCTGGGCCGGGAACCACGGCCAGAACATCGCAACGGAAAGTGCGAACCGTGAGGTCCCGACCGGCTCCGGAGCCTGCCTTGCGGTCCGGCGCGAAGTCTGGTCGACCTCCGGTGGCTTCGCGTCCGAGTACTTCCTCTACCACGAGGACGTCGACCTCTCGCTGCGGATCCGGGCCGCGGGGGGAAGGATCGGGATCGCTCCCGAGGCAGTAGTTGAGCACGACTACGAGTTCGAGTCCGGTCCGCAGAAATGGTTCTGGCTGGAACGGAACCGGATCGCCACCGTGATCCGCAACTATCCGACCCCGGTCCTGGCCTTCGCCCTGCCGGTCCTGCTGCTCAGTGAGCTGGTGCTCCTGTTGGTGGCGATCCGGGCCGGCTGGGGTTCGCGGAAGCTGCGGTCGTGGCGGGACCTGGTCCACTGGACCCCGCGGCTCCTGGCAGAGCGGCGGACCCTCGGACGGCGTCGGCACATTTCGGCCGCGGAATTCGCTGCGATCCTCACCCCGGATCTGGATTCGCCACAGATGCCAGCTTTGGTGCGGAGAGGGCCGATTCGCTGGCTGCTCCGGGGCTGGTGGTGGCTGGCGTTGACCCTGCTTCGACGATCCGGATGACCGGTGGGTCCCGTCGGTCAGGGGCGACTCCGGTCGCGAGACTGAAACCTCCCGGGACTGCCATAATGGACCCGTTATGGATGTGCAGCGAAAGCGTCAGGTTCGACTTTTCGTGGCCCTCGGGCTGGCGCTGGTGCTTGCCGCCGGGCTGGTCTACACATCGTTCAACGCATCGAGCGAGGCCCGCCAGCCGACCGAGCTTTCGGAGGCCGTGCCTGGCAAGAACTACGAGATGACCGGCCGGGTGATCAAGGGGTCGATCCGCAAGAACGACGAGGGCATCACCTTCAGGGTCAGCGACCGCGATGGCGGCGGATCCCTGCCCGTCAGTTACAGCGGGATCGTGCCTGATCCCTTTCGCGGTGGCCGCGAGATCGTTCTCAAGGGCAAGGTTGAAGACGGGGTCTTCGTGGGGGACAGGGACACGCTCGTGACCAAGTGCCCCTCGAAGTTCTCGGAGAAGAAGAATTAGTTCGCTCGGCAACGCCGCCCTCTGGATCGCCTTCCTGACCGTCACCTTCGGCGCGGTCGCCGGCCTGATCGGAACTCGCGGTGATCGCCGCTGGGTTGACGCCTCGCGGCGGTCGGCCTACGTGTTCCTCGGCCTGATGCTGATCTGCGTCGCCGTGATCGAGATCTCCTTCCTCCGCGATGACTTCAGCCTCAGCGTGGTCGCCAATCACTCCTCGATCGACACCCCTGTCTTCTACAAGCTGACCGCGATGTGGTCCAGCCAGGAAGGGTCGCTGCTGCTCTGGGCCTTCCTGCTCTCGGTCGTTTCCAGCGTTTCGCTCCGGGCGACCCGGAACCGGCTGCGGGACGTGGTGCCGTGGGCGACCGCGGTGATGCTCGGGGTGGCGGTCTTCTTCACCGGCCTGATGCTTTTCGGAGGAGGGGTCAACCCGTTCGCCACCGTGACCCCGGTGCCGGCCGACGGCAGCGGTCTGAACCCGCTGCTCCAGCACCCTGTGATGATCATCCACCCGCCGATGCTCTACACCGGGTACGTCGCGCTGACCGTGCCGTTCGCGTTCGCGATCGGCGCCCTGGCCAGCCGCCGGATCGACGCCTCCTGGATCCGTGCGACCCGTGGTTTCTCCCTGATCGCCTGGACCTTCCTCACCTTCGGGATCATCCTCGGGGCCCGCTGGTCCTACACCGAACTCGGCTGGGGTGGCTACTGGGCCTGGGATCCGGTCGAGAACGCCTCGCTCATGCCCTGGCTGATCACCACTGCCTTCATCCACTCCATCCAGGTGCAGGAGAAGCGCAACATGCTCAAGGTGTGGAACGCCTCCCTCGTGGTCGCCAGTTTCGCGCTCGCCCTGCTCGGCACCTTCCTGGTCCGGTCCGGGGTGCTCCAGTCGATCCACGCCTTCGGGGACTCGACGGTCGGCCCGTTCTTCCTCGCCTTGATCGGGGTGGTCGTGATCGGCTCCACGATCCTGATCAGCACCCGGCTCGATGTCCTTCGAAGCTCCCGCCGGATCGACTCGCTGTTTTCCCGCGAGGCGGTCTTCCTGATCAACAACCTGCTCCTGGTCGCGCTCTGTGCGGTCATCTTCTGGGGCACCTTCTTCCCGCTGATCTCGGAGGCGATCACCGGCACCCGTTCGACCCTTGCCGCCCCCTGGTTCGACCGGTACACCACTCCGCTGGCGGTGACCCTGGTCCTGTTCACCGGGATCGGTCCGATGCTTGCCTGGCGACGGATCTCCTGGCCGGGCCTGAAGCGGGTGTTCGCGATCCCGCTGGCGGTCGCCGGGCTGGTCCTGCTGGGGCTGATCCTGTTCGCGCCCGCCGGCTCGCTCTGGGCCTACGGGCTGTTCGTTCTCGCCGCCTTCACCGTGTCGGCGCTGCTGCTGGAAACCTGGCGCAGCGCGGCGGCCAGACGGGCGAGTTCCGGCGACTCGGTCGTCGGCTCGATCTGGGGGCTGATCAGCCGCAACCGTCGCCGCTACGGCGGCTACATCGTCCACATCGGTTTCGTCGTGCTGCTGGTCGGAATTGCTGCCTCATCCAGTTTCGAGGACAAAAGCGACGTTGAACTGCGGCCCGGTCAGTCCTCCAGGGTCGGTGACTACGAGGTGACCTACATCCGTCCGACCGCCAGGCGGGACGATCAGGCCCTGGTCTTCGGAGCCGTGCTCCAGGTTGACCGGAACGGCAAACAGTTCACCCGACTGCATCCGACCCGTCGCTACAACCAGGTCTCCGACGGACGCACCCGGACGATCGAGAGCTACTTCGACGGCGAGGCAACCAGCGAGGTCGGATTGAAGCCGGGACTCCGCTCGGACTTCTGGGTTTCGGTCGAACCGGACACGGCCTACATCCGCAGGCGGGCCCGTTCCGCCGACCGGCGCTTCCGGATGGTGATGATGCAGTTCGCCCAGCGGGCGCAGGAGAGTCCGTCCGAGGCTGCCGGAATCGCCCGGTTTGCAACTCTGGTCCAGCGCAAGACCACCGACAAGGTGATCGGCCTCTATCCGGGACGCGACGATCCGGTGACCTTCAGGGTGATCGTCAGTCCGATGGTCAGCTGGATCTGGGCCGGGGCCCTGATCGGCCTGTTCGGGGCTCTCTTCGCGCTCTGGCCGGCCGGCCTCCTGGGCCGGGTCAGGGTCCGCCTGGGCCAGCGTTTCGGCCGTCCGGCAGGCGGAGGCACCGAGCCGGAAACAGCCGAACCCGCGGCGTCGCCGCCGGGGCCACGTTCCGGCGCCGACCCGGCACCGGGAACGTCGGTCAGCGCGGTCACGGGGGAGAAGCCATGATCGACCTGCTCTGGATCGCCCTGCTCGGCGGACTCGCCGCGTGGTTCATCTCGTCCCCGTTCCGCGGGGACACATCCTCGGTGGTGGAGGACCCCGAGGTTGCGGCCCTGGAGGCGGCTCGGGATGCCAAGTACCGTGAGATCAAGGACGCCGAGATCGACTTCCGGGCCGGCAAGCTGACCCGAGCCGATTTCGAGCAGATCGACCGGGATCTGCGCCGTGAAGCGGTGGGCATCCTCAACCGTCTGGAACGGGCCCACGGCGCCGAGATCCGGGCATCGAAGCCGACCCCGAAGGCAACCAGCTAGAGTAGGCGGCCGCATGTACACGATCATGGCCCTCATACAGGTTGTCCTCTCGGTCCTCCTGGTTTTCCTGATCCTGCTCCACTCGGGCAAGGACGCCGGGCTTTCCGGTGCTTTCGGCATCGGTGGCGGCGGCAGCTCGATCGGTGGCGGTTCGATGGTTGAACGCAACCTCGACCGGGCCACCGTGATCACCGCGATCCTGTTCACCCTGAACACGATCCTGCTGCTCAAGATGTAGTTCCCGCGAGGGACGTTGCTCGGCTAGGCTGCCGGGCATGAGCCCTCGCAGCCTTCAGATCCTGGCCATCGTCCTCGGGGCGCTGGGTGTCCTTCTCGGTGCGCTCGGTGCGATCACGGCGTACAACGCCAAGCAGTCGGTCCGTTCCGACTCCGAGCTCACCGCCGACATCAAGCAGGCCTTCGCTGCGGAACAGGCCAGGCAGGACTCGATCGAGAAGAAGCAGGCATCGGACGCGGAAAAGTTCGTCGCGGATCTCTCCAGTGGTGAGAAGCGACTGGTCAAGCGGATCGTCGCCAACACCAGCGCGATCAAGGTGCAGCGTCGCCGGCTGGTCCGGCTGCGGCGGCAGGTGAGGGGACTGCGGGCACAGACCAGCACCCTGGCCAGCCGGGATCGCGGCCTGAGCAACGAGCTGGCTTCGACCGAGGCCGATCTCGGCAACCGGATCGATCAGGTCAACGCACGGGTCAACAAGGTGAACCGGAGGATCAACCGCCAGCAGAACCAGATCGCCAGGCTCCGCGGTTTCGTCTCGCCTTGATCCGCGTTCTTTTCGTCTGTCTCGGCAACATCTGCCGTTCACCTTCGGCCGAGGCGGTGTTTCGCCACCGGCTCGAAGCCGCCGGGCTGGATGACCGGGCCGAAGCCGACTCGGCCGGGACCGCGGCCTGGCACACCGGCAAGCCCGCCGACCCGAGGGCGGTTGCCGCGGCGGAGGACCGGGGGGTGGTGATCACCGGTGTTGCCCGCCAGGTCGACCCGGTCGACTTCGAGCGGTTCGACCTGATCCTGGCGATGGACGCGGCCAACCGGACGGATCTGCTCGCCCTGCCGGGAGCCGATCCGGCCCGTGTCCGGCTGATGCGGGAATTCGGCGGCGAGCCGGACGCCGACGTGCCGGACCCGTACTTCGGGGAAGATGACGGGTTCGAGCAGGTGCTCGACATCCTCGAACACAGCTGTGACGGCCTGATCGAGCAGATCCGGTCAGGTGATCTGACGCCGGCCCCCGCCAACTGATCAGGGAGCGGGGAAGCCCCGGGTGGCGAGCCGGGCGATCTCGGACGGATCGTCGCGGAGCTCGAACCGGTCAAGGTCCTCCGGCGAGATCCGTCCTCGCTCAAGCAGGTTCGTCCGGATCCAGTCGAGCAGGCCGCCCCAGAACTCCGTTCCGGCCAGCACAACCGGATGTGGTCGGGCCTTGCCGGTCTGGATCAGGGTCAGGACCTCGAACATCTCATCGAGCGTCCCGAAGCCGCCTGGCATCACCACGAACGACCACGAGTAGCGCATGAACATCAGCTTCCGGACGAAGAAGTAGTGGAACTCCTTGCCGACATCCACGTACGGATTGAGCGACTGTTCGTGCGGGAGCTGGATGTTCAGCCCGACCGAGAGGCCGCCGGCCTCCTTCGCCCCCCGGTTGGCCGCCTCCATCGAGCCCGGCCCGCCACCGGTGACCACCGTGCAGCCGGCTGCAGCGATCCGGTGGCCGATCTCGCGGGACATCTCGTACTCCTCGTCCCCCGGGCGGGTCCGGGCCGACCCGAACACACAGACCGCCGGCCCGATCCCCTCCAGCAGACGGAAACCTTCATCGAACTCCCGGTGGATCCGCTCAAGCCGTTCCGGATCGGAGAGTTCGGCCTGGATCTCCGGTTCGGTGCTGCGGATGATCTCCTGGTCAAGCGTGGTGGGCGGTCTCATCTCGGGGTTCATCGCTCCAAGTCTGCCGGGTCGCGGCCCTCGGTGAAGGCCCGGGAGTACCCTGCCGGTCATGGAACTCACCCGTGATCGCCGGGTCACCCTGGCCGGTCCACCCGCCCTGATCTGGCCTGCCTCCCTCTTTCTGGCGGTCACCGGGGTCGTCACGATCATCCGGGCGGCCACCCCGTTTGAGGACGGGATCTGGCTGATCGCCTTTCTGCTCCTGGTCGGTTTTCTCGCCCAGGTCCTGCTGGCGGTGGGTCAGGCAGCCCTGCGTCCGGAGGGAATCTCCGGTTCCCGGGTGGCGGCCGAGGCCCTGCTCTGGAACGTCGGCACGGTTCTGGTCCCGGTGGGGACGATGACCGGCGGCAAGCTCGGTGTGATCCTCGGCAGCATCGCCCTGATTGCCGCCCTCGCGCTGTTCGCCCGAAGCGGGATCGAGGCCGGCGCCGGAGGCGGCCTGCTCCGCCCGATCTACCTGCTCTTCGCGGTCTTCATGGCGGTGAGTGTTGCCACCGGCATCGGCCTCTCCTGGACCCAGCCCTGGCTGTAGTCCGGGTCAGGCCCGGTGTTCCAGCCGGGCGACGATCTTCAGGGCGATGAACATCAGGATCGATCCGACCGCGGCCCCGCAGGCCCAGGCGGCGAGCATCGCGGCGGTCGGAGTCGAGAGCGCGAAAAAGTCGTTCACGAACGGGATGTACAGCGCCAGAACAAAGCCGGTCGCCATCACCGCGCAGAGCCCGCCGACCAGGGCGCGGCGGCGGCCCGGTTCGTCTTCGAGCAGCATGACCACCGCCAGCCCGGCGGTGACGATCGTGGCCGCGGCGACGGTGCGGGCCTCGTTCAGGGAACACTCGAGCCCATATCTGGCCACCAGCCAGGCCACCAGGATGCCGATTCCCATGGCCAGTCCGGCCGGGAATGAAAACCGGGCGATCGCCTTCAGGTAGTCGTCCGGGCGCCACGGGCCGCTGCTGGGAGCCAGCGCCAGCAGGAACGCCGGGATTCCGATGGTCAGGCTGGAGGTCAGGGTGAACTGCCGGGGGAGCAGCGGAAAGATCCCGGTCGGGATCGCCACCGCGATCAGCAGAAAGGCGGTGAACAGCGCCTTGGTCACGAACAGCCGCGAGACCCGCTGGATGTTCCGCAGGATCTGGCGGCCCTCGTGGACCATCGGGGCAACCTCGGCGAAACTCCCCGAAACCAGCACCAGGTCGGAGACCGACCGGGCCATCTGGGTGCCGGAGCCCTGGGCGATCGCCAGCCGGGCCTGCTTCAGGGCGGGCACATCGTTGACCCCGTCACCGACCATGCCGACGTACTCGCCCGCCTCGGCCAGAACCCGCACCACCCGCTCCTTGTCCTCCGGCGAGATCCGTCCGATCGCGGGAGCGCCACGAACCGCGGTCAGGAGTTCCCGGTCGTCCCGCGGGAGGGATGCCCCGTTGAGAGCATCGGCCTCCCCGACGACCGGATTGTCGCCGTCCGGCCCGGCGTTCACCCCGGCGTCCCGGGCGATCGCCCCGACCGTGGCCGGGGCATCCCCGGAGATGATCTTCAGCGCCACCTCCTCGGCCTCGAAGAAACTCACGGTCTCGGCGGCGTCGTCCCGCAGGCGCTCGGCCAGGATCACCACCCCCAGCGGAGTGATCCCGCCGGGGAGCTCGGCCGCCACCCCCGGCTCCGGGAGTTCGTTCCGGGTCCGGGCGATCGCCAGGACACGACGGCCCCGGGCGGCCTCCGTTCCCGCGATGCGGGCCAGGTCGCTTTCCGGGTCGAGCAGGGCTTCGGGTGCCCCGAGCAGCAGCCGCTCACCGTTCAGGTCGAGTGCTCCCCAGCGACGCCTGGAGGAGAAGGGGACCGTCGCCCTCGGCTCGATCGCGGCCGGACTGCCACCGAGTGACGCCGCGTGGATCGCCTCCAGGGTGGCGTTTCGAGCGGACATCGAGGCAGCGTAGAGGCCCAGGGCACGCTCCACTTCGGCCGGGGCGGTCGCCTCGGCGGGTTCGACTCCGACCACCCGGAGCGCCGCCTCGGTCAGGGTCCCGGTCTTGTCGGTGCACATCATGCTGACCGAGGCCAGGGACTCGATCGCGTTCAGCTGCTGGGCCAGCACTCCGCGCCGGGCCATCTTCGCGGCCGAGACGGCGGCGGTCAGCGAGACCAGCAGGATCAGGCCTTCCGGAACGATGTTGACCACCGCTGCGGTCAACGTTTCAACCGCCTGCGCCTGGCCGACGTCCCGCAGCGCAAGTGAGATGCCCAGTCCGACCGCCAACGGCACCATCACTGCGACCAGGATGATCAGCAGTCGGTCCATCGCCTTCTCCAGCGGCGAGCGGGGGTGCCGGAACGCCTTGGCGGTCGCGGCCAGCTTCGCCGCCCGGGAGTCCGGTCCGAGCGCGGACGCCACGTAGCGGATCTCTCCCTCGGTCACGAAGGAGCCGGACCAGACCGGCTTCCCGGGGCCGGTGCCGACCGGTTCCGATTCCCCGGTCAGGTTCGACTCGTCCAGCTCCGCCCCCTCGGAGGCGATCACCTCACCGTCGGCCACGACCTGGTCCCCGGCCCGACCGACGACCAGGTCGCCGACCACCAGGCCGTCCAGCGGGATCTCCGACTCCTCGCTCTCCCGGACCACGGTCGCGGTGACCGCAACCAGCGCCGCCAAACGGTCAAGGGCGATCTTCGCCCGGATCTCCTGACTGACACCGATCGCCACATTGGCGACGAGGATGCCGAGGAAGAGCGCGTCCTTCGGGTTGCCGAAGATCAGGGTGAGCGCCCCGAACACTGCCAGGATCAGGTTGAACACGGTGAAGGTGTTGGCCCAGGCGATGCTCAGGTACGAGCGGCTGGTCGACTCCTTCGGCAGTGGTCCCCGCGCGGCGAGGCGGCGTTCGGCCTCGGCCCGGGACAGCCCGTCCGGTCCGGTTTCGCCGACCGTTTTCGCGACGTCGGGTTCGTTCGGGATCTCTGCGGTGAGGGCGGCCACGGGGAGACCCTACGCAGACGGACGGTCAGCGGACCGTCATGCCGCCGTTGCCGGGTCCGCGCGAAACCCCGACTCCGCCCGGGTTGCCCCCGTCGCATCTGCTGCGGCAGCGGCGGGTCAGGCGGTCGGCGTCACGAACCAGAAGTCGGTACTCCTTCCAGCGCCGGGTGACCAGACCGGCGAGTACCTGGCGCTTTCCGCCGATCACCGCGCCGTTGTAAAGCAGCAGCTGGCGGCCCGCCCGGTAGTACCTGCCCTTCCGTACGTTGCCGGCGATGTTGGTGATTCGGCCGGTTCCGAGATGCCGGTAACGGCCGAGGGCACCGGACCCGAGGTTGAAGGCAAACGAGGTCAGCGCGGTGATCATCGACGGGGTGACCCGGGCGCCGCGGATCCGGGCGAAGACCGCCCGCTCGGTCTCCCTGAGGTCCCGGCGCAGCAACCTCAGCGCCTGGCGGTTGGTCAGACAGCCCCACGACCGGCGGTCCTTTCTGGTCGGCGGACCGAGGTGGATCAGGTGGCCGTAACCGATCGTCGCATGGCCGGCCGGGTCGGCGTAGACACAGGAGTAAAAGCCCTCGAATCCCGCGACAAAGCGGGCCGTTCTTGCTGTCACAGCCCCGGATTCGGCAGGGGCCGCGAGCGGCACTGCCGCCACGGCGATCAGCGCCGCGATCAGGGCGAGGGGGAGCCTGATTCCACGCATCATCGGTTATCCATAGCAGTCTTCGGGGCGGTTTCGCGGGCCGCCCCCGGCCCGGGAGCTCGCCTGCATCGGCGCGGTCCGGGGCAGGTTCCGGGCCGGACCCGGCGGCGTAGACTCGTACCGAAGCCCGCCGTCCGCCGGTGCATCCACCTCACCTCCGGCCTGGCGTCGAGACGCATGGCGGCGGGGCCGTGAAGAGTCCGAAAGGTGATCAGCATGGAGATGGGAACGTTGGGTACGGCGCTGGAGCGCGAACACCACGAGATCGACGCCGGAATCGAAGGCTTCGGCGCGGAGGGAGCGGACCGCGAGGAACGGGCGGGTTCGCTCCGGCGGGCGATCCTCGCGCTCCGTCGCCACATCTTCCTCGAGGAGGAGTTCCTGTTCCCGCCGATGCAGCAGGACCTGGCGATCCCGACCATGGTGATGCTCCGGGAACACGGGGAGATCTGGCGGTCGCTCGATGCGATCGAGGCCGGGCTGGACTCGGACAGCTCCGATGACGCTCTCCAGGGGGCCTGCCGCGATCTTCTGGCCCAGCTCGAAAAGCACAATGAGAAAGAGGAGCCGATCTTCTACGAGGTCGCCGACGACACCCTCAGCCCGGCCCAGAACTCGGTCCTCAGGGACCTGCTCGAGGACAGCGAGATGCCCGAGGGCTGGGTCTGCTCCAAGGCGGGGGAGGAACTCCCCCCGGTGCCCGGCCAACGCAACTGATCTCTGCCTGTGCGGGGGTGTCGGG
>JAMLGI010000026.1 GCA_023958085.1 Solirubrobacterales bacterium
TCACCGGGAGTTCCGCCGGAGCCGTCCCCGACGGACGCTGCAACAGTGGAGTCGGTGCCCTGCGAACCGGTAGCAGGGTTGTCCTTCTCCCCACCAGGAGCGGAAAGGTTGGAGGAACCCTCGTCCAGCTTGCTTGAGGCGGGGTCCGTGGTGGCCCCCGACGGAACTCCCGGTGAGACTGCAGCAGCGTCAGCTGCAGCAGTCGATAGCCGGCCGTCGGGGGTCGCCACGGACCCCGCCCCACCACCAGCCTCGGGATCGGGGACTACTGCCTTCACGCGGAGGCGTTCGTGCCGCTCGCGGTTCATCAGTTCGTAGTGGACCGCGAAGCGGGGCTCGCGGGGGAAGTAGTCGGCCCCGTGGAGGGAGGACATGAAGGTGTACTCCTGGCCGGACGTGTTTCTCAGCCAGGTGAGCACGTCGACCACGCTCGGCGGGCTGACCAGCAGGGCCGGCTGCTCCCGGTCGAAGCTGGTGTCGAGCACGGCGCCCGGATGGGACCGGTTGATCTCGGCCATGATCAGTTCGAGGCCGGGGGCGTCAGGCACCGAGAGCCTCCCGCGCCTTCCGGTACGCCTCCAGTGCTTCCTCGGAAGGCTTCGAGGCCGGGCCGCCACGGGCCCACTCCTCGGTCCCGTGGGCGTTGTAACGGGTGCGCCAGCTCGGGTCGGGGTTACCGACGATCATGTGCTGCAGCTTGTTGAACCCGTAGAGCAGGGCCTCCGGGCGAGGCGGGCAGCCGGGCACGTGGACGTCCACCGGCATGAACTTGTCCGCCCCCTGTACCACCGCGTAGTTCTGGAACATGCCGCCGGAGGAGGAGCATGCCCCCATCGAGATCGCCCACTTCGGTTCCAGCATCTGATCGTAGATCCGCCGCACCACCGGGGCCATCTTGATCGAGACCCGGCCGGAGAGAATCAGCAGGTCGGCCTGCCGGGGAGAGGCGCGGAAGGCCTCGGCGCCGAACCGGGCGATGTCGTAACGGGGCGAGACGGTGGACATCATCTCGATCGCACAGCAGGCGAGCCCGAAGGTGGCCGGGAAGACCGAGTTGGCCCGGGAGATGGCCAGCACCTTCTCGAGCGTGGAGAGTCCGACCCGGTCCTCGACGTACGCGTCGAGATCGGCGCCCTCGAGGTCACCTCTCAGCAGGTCGCGGGCGCGGAGCTGGCGGGCCCGGAACTCCTCCGGTGAGGACGGCTGCTCAAGCGAGGAGTGGACTCGCAGCTTCTCGCGCTTTATCTCCAATCCAGGGCTCCCTTCCGCCAGACGTAAACCAGCGCGACGAGGAGCAGGGCGATGAAAAGCATCACCTCGGCCAGGACGAACACCGAGTCGGTGCTCTTGAGGATCGCGGCAACGGGATAGAGGAAGACGACCTCGATGTCGAACAGGATGAAGAGCATCGCCACCAGGTAGAAGGAAACGCCGAAGCGGAACGTCTTCGAGACTTCCGAGGGCAGCCCGCACTCGTACGGATCGGACTGCCGGACCGCGGCGCTGGTTCGGCGGCGGACCTGCCGCGGTCCGAGAACGCCGTTCAGGGTCACGAACGCTCCGCCGACGATCAGGCCGAGCGCACCGAAGACGAGAACTGGGATGTACTGGTGGAGCAAGTTGGTCTTTCCGGGTAAACCGGGTTTCCCCCGATCGGAGGAGCCGGCCGTCCCATGCATGGGTTATACACCCCAAGCCACCTACTTTGTAGCAAGTCGTTACATAGTGATTTTTCGCATATACAAGCCGAAATCCGACCGTTTCAGGCGGGATTGACCCGTGGCGACGGCGTACTCCGCATTGGGAGCGGCGGTAATCGTGATCAACCTGGCCACCGCTGCTCTCGGCACCCGCGACAGGCACACCGATCGCCCCTCGATCGCGTTCTGGTATCTGCTGCGCGGCGCCCAGGCGACCACCATGCTGTTCGTCCTTTTCGCCTGCCTGATCTACCTGCTCGGACACCGGGCGAGCGACCAGCTCCACTACCTCTATGTGCTGCTTCCGGTGGTCGTGTCATTCATGGCCGAGCTCTTCCGGGGCAGCGCCGCCAACCAGGAGCTCGGCGACCGGCTCGATCCCTCACCGGGGGATTCACCGCTGGACACGGCCGACCTCGCCGCCCGCTTCGCCGAACTGGACCCGGAGGAGCAGGAGCGGATCGGCCTGGCGATCGTCCGCCGCGAGACACTGATCATGACCATCGCCTGCCTGGTCAACGCCTTCCTGATCTGGAGGGCGCTGGCAACAACATCCGGCCTCTTCTGACCCGAGACTGCCAGCCGCCCGTCCGCTGCGTCAGCAGCCAGAAATCAGAATGCCAGCCGACTTTCTGGAGCCGATTGTGGCCAAATAGCCTCCACTATCGGCTCCAGTTCACATGAACTGGCTGCCCCATCCTTTCTGGAGCCGATTGTGGCCAAATAGCCTCCACTATCGGCTCCAGAACGGTTTTGGGTGGGGTCGGTTGGTCTATTGCCGTGGGCCGGGAGTCAGTCCCGCGGTTCGAAATCGAGTCGGGGGTAGCGACTGCCGTCCCCAACCAGGCTGCGAAAGAGACCCCCGTGGTAGATCAACGGTTCCCCGGGATGAGCCTCGACCTGCTCGACCAGCCCGGTCACGATCACGTGGTCGCCGCCCGGGATCACCTCGGCGAGCGAGCAGACCACCTGGGCCAGGCCGTCCTCGATCAGCGGCACGTCACCTACCGGTCGCCAGTTCACCGCGGTCCACTTCTCGGCCTGCGGGACCTTCGAGGCGAACACCTCGGCGGTCGGCTGCTGACCCTCGCCGAGTACCGAGATGCCGAAACGGCGGGCCTCGCGAAGCGCTTCCAGGGAGCGTGATTCGAGGTCCAGGCAGACCAGCATCATCATCGGTTCGAGCGAGAGAGAACAGACCGCGGAGGCCGTCGCCCCGGCCGGTCCGGAGGATCCGAATGCCGACACTACGGTCACTCCCGTGGGCAGAAGTCCGACCGTCCGGCGAAACTCATCTGGGTCGGGAACAGCCATTCTCCGCACAAGACAATATGATGCCCTCGCCGTGCGTGTCGTAGCCATCACATCCACAGTCATCGCAATCGCCTTCGGCCTGTCCGCCTGCGGGTTCGGGGAGGAAGGGATCTCGGTCCCGGCCAACTCGCCCGAGCGTGAGGGAGCCGAACTCTTCGCCGCCAACTGCTCCGGGTGCCACACCCTGGGTGCGGCCGGCGCGGAGGGGACCGGCAATCGCGGAACCAGGGTCCAGGGACCCAACCTCGACCAACGGAGCCTGACCCGGGAGGAATCGCTGCACGCGATTCAGAACGGCGGGGCCTCCGGGGCGATCATGCCTCAGAACATCGTGGTCGGGGACGAAGCGGACGCGGTCGCCGACTTCCTCGCCAAGTACGCCGGCTCCGAAGCCGGCGACAAGTAGCCGGCCCGAGCCACCGTGCTCGACCTCAAGCTGATCCGCTCCGATCCAGAGCGGATCAAGACTGCGCTCGCCCGCCGTGGGGCGGCCGACTCGATTGACGAGTTGCTCGCGCTCGATGACCGGCGCCGTCAGCTGCTGCCCGAAATCGAAGGGGCCAGGTCGGAACGCAAGCGGGCTTCGGAACGGATCGGCGAAGCCAAGAAGGCGGGTGAGGACGCCAGCGAGGCGATCGCTGCCGTGCGTGAACTGAAGTCCGGTCTGGAGCGGCTGGAGCAGGAACTGGAACGGGTCGAGACCCGCCGGGACGAGGTCGCCTCCCACCTGCCCAACCTTCCGGATCCGTCCAGTCCCGACGGCTTCACCGAGGACGACGCCGAGCTGATCCGCACGGTCGGGGAACCACCGGAGTTCGAGTTCCCGGCCCGGGATCACCTTGAGCTGGCCGGAGACTCGATCGAGATGGAGGCCGCCGGACGGGTCTCGGGGGCCCGCTTCGCCTACCTCATGGGCGACCTGGTCATGCTCGAGTTCGCCCTCGCCCGCTTCGCGCTCGAGGAACTCCGCGGCAGGGGCCATGAACCGGTGATCCCCCCGGTCCTGGTCCGCGAGGAAGCACTCTTCGGCACCGGCTTTCTGCCGGGCGACCGCGACCAGATCTACGAACTTCCCCGGGACGAGCTCTTCCTGGCCGGCACATCCGAGGTGCCGCTCGCCTCGCTTCATGCCGACCAGATCCTCGAGGCCGACCAGCTGCCGATCCGTTACGCGGGTTTCTCGAGCTGCTTCCGCCGGGAAGCCGGCGCCGCCGGCCGGGACACCCACGGAATCTTCCGGGTTCACCAGTTCGACAAGGTGGAGATGTTCTCCTTCGTCAGGCCGGAGGACGCGGTCACCGAGCACGAACGCATCCTCGGGATCGAGGAGGCGATCCTGACCGCGCTCGAACTCCCATACCGGGTGGTCAACGTGGCTGCCGGAGACCTCGGTGGATCGGCCGCCAAGAAGTACGACTGCGAGGCCTGGATCCCGAGTCAGTCGCGTTACCGGGAACTCACCTCCTGCTCCAACACAACCGATTTCCAGGCGAGGCGACTCGGCTGCCGGTACCGGCCCGGACCGGAGGATCCTCCCGAGTTCGTCGCCACCCTGAACGGAACCGCGGTCGCAGTCGGCCGGACCCTGATCGCCCTGCTGGAGAATCACCAGCAGGAGGACGGCAGCGTCAGGGTCCCGGAAGTGCTTCACGACTGGGGCGCTCCGGCTACGCTTGGTGGCAATGCGTGACCCGATCCGTGTTCTGATCTGCGACGACCACCCGATCATCCGGGAGGCAGTGCGATCCCGACTCGAGACGATGCCCGAAGCCGAGGTGACCGGCGAGGCCGGTGACGGGGAGACAGCGATCGCCCGGGTCCGCGAGCTGAATCCGGACCTGGTCCTGATCGACGTCGAGATGCCCGGGCTCGACGGCATCGACACCGCCCGTCGGATCGTCGAGCTCCGGCCCGGATGCCGGGTGCTGATGTTTTCTGCCCACAACGACCCGAGCGTCGCCGCCCTTGCCGCCGAGTCGGGGGCTTCGGGCTACCTGCTCAAGTCGGCGTCGGTCGCCGAAACCCGGCACGCGATCCTCGCGGTCGCCGACGGCCGGACCTGGTTCCCGGACCTGCCGGATCCGGGCACCGATGATGACGATCTGACCAGGCTGCGCAGCCTGACGCCCCGTGAACGGGAGATCCTGGACCTGCTCGCCGAGGGGCTGAGAGCCGACGGTGTCGCCCGAAGGATCGGCATCTCCCGGGCGACCGTCTACACCCATGTACGAAACGCGGTCGGCAAGCTCGGGGTCGACACTCGCACTCAGGCGGTGGCGATCGCGACCCGCTACTCCTTCATCTCCCCGGCCGGCTGATCCGGGGCGACCTGCACCGGGTCCTCAGACCGGAACGGGGACCGGTGTCTACTCCTCGCCGGGCCGGAAGTCCAGCGCCGCCCCGTTGATGCAGTAGCGGCGGCCGGTCGGGGCCGGCCCGTCCTCGAAGACGTGGCCGAGGTGGGCCCCGCAGTTCCGGCAGAGTGCCTCGACCCGGAGCATTCCGTGTGAACGGTCCTCACGCAGCTCGATCTGTTCGGCGGCAGCCGGGGCGGTGAAGCTCGGCCAGCCGGAGCCCGACTCGAACTTGGTTCCCGACTCGAACAGGCGGACCCCGCAGCAGATGCAGCCGTAGGAACCGTCCTCATGATTCTCCAGGTAAGGGCTGGTGAACGGGCGCTCGGTGGCAGCCCGACGGGTGACCTCGAAGGCCTCGGGGCTGAGCCTCGCCCGCCACTCCTCCTCGGTCAGATCCCGAATCCCGTCCTCCGGTCCGGCGCCCCGAGGCGTCGATTCTCTGCTACCGTGTTTGCCGCTCGGGATCGCTTCCCCACCGTCCTCCCGGTGTGGGCCGCGCCCCTCCTTCAAGTCCAAAACGTTCTGCACCTTCCTGCGGAGTTCCATGTCTGTATCCACAGTCTAGCGCATCCTCGCCGCCGGCTTCCTCATATTCCTCGCATCCGCCTTGATTCCGGTTTCCGGGACCGACAGTGATTCACCGCTGCTGACCGGCTCGGCTTCCGCCGCGGGCCTGATCGCGTCCACCAACATCTGTCCCGATCGCTCCGCCAACGGGGGAGCCCGGTCGTTGGCCGCAGCCCGACGCTCGATGACCTGCATGATCAACTTCGCCCGGCGCAGACAGCGGCTCCACCGCTACCGGACGACCGGCAGCCTCAACTGGTCGGCGAGGAAGAAGTCAGCCGACATCCTCCGCTGCCGCACCTTCTCCCACACCGCCTGCGGGCGCGGGGTCGATTTCTGGATCCGCCGGTCCGGATACGTGAACCCGAGACGCGGCTGGTCGGTCGGGGAGAACATCGCCTGGGGCAGCGGCGGTCTCGGCAACGTGCGATCGATCTTCAACGCCTGGATGCACTCGACCGGTCACCGACGGGCCATCCTCGACCGGCGCTTCACCCATCTCGGCGTGGGAGTCGCCCGCGGACGGATGAACGGGATCGGCCGGTCCCGGGTCTGGACGCTCCACTTCGGCGAACGGGGCTGATCTCCCGCCCCGCAAGGGGCGGTAGGGGTTGCCGGCACCGCCCGCCGTTCCGGTCCTGCTGCGCGCATCGGATCCGATTTTCGGATGACCGGTGGGCCGGGGGATAGATTCTGCCCGTAGCCCCCAGCGACCCGAGGAGAGAGATGGCCGACCGACCGGATGACAACCCGCAGTCCGCACTGGGTTCCCTGCTGAACTCCGGGGAGGAGGCCGCGCCCCCGCCGGCGGATTTCGCGGCGGCGGCGGAGTTTTCCGACCCGGGGATCTACGCCGAAGCCGAACGCGACCCCGACGGATGGTGGGCCGGCTGGGCCGACCGGCTCGACTGGATCGAACCCTGGCAGACCGTGCTCGACTGGTCCGATCCGCCACACGCCAAGTGGTTCACCGGCGGCAAGCTGAACGTGAGTGCGAACTGCCTCGACCGGCATGTCGAGGCGGGGCGAGGCTCGCAGGTCGCCTTCTACTGGGAGGCCGAGGACGCCGATCCCGAGACCGGCGAGGGGATGGTCGAGATCACCTACGAGTGGCTGCTCGAACGGACCCGACGGCTCGCAAGTGCCTTGAAGGAGCTCGGGGTCGGCAAGGGTGACGTGATCGGGATCTACCTGCCGATGGTCCCCGAGGCGGTGGTCGCGATGCTCGCCTCGACCCGGATCGGGGCGATCCACAACGTGGTCTTCGGCGGATTCTCGCCCGAGTCGGTGCGGGAGCGAATGGAGGTTTCCGGGGCCAAGGTCCTGATCACCGCCGACGCCACCCTGAGACGCGGAGCGCCCCTGCCGATGAAGGCTGCGATCGACCCGGTCCTCGGCGACCTGCCGGAACTCCGACACGTGATCGTGGTTGACCGCTGCGGCACGGACGCGCCGATGAGCGCGCCCCGGGACGTCGATTTTGAACGGGTTCTGGCGGCCGCCGACCCCGACTGTCCCCCGGAACCGATGGACGCCGAGGACCCGCTCTTCCTGCTCTACACCTCCGGATCCACCGCCAGGCCGAAGGGGATCGTCCACACCACCGGCGGCTACCTCACCCAGGTCGCCGCCACTCACCGGATGGTTTTCGACCTGAAGCCGGATGACGTCTACTGGTGCGCCGCCGACATCGGCTGGGTCACCGGCCACTCCTACATCGTCTACGGGCCGCTGGCGAACGGGGCAACATCGGTCCTGTACGAGGGTGCCCCCGACCATCCGGCGCGGGATCGCTGGTGGCAGATGGTGGAGCGCTACGGGGTGACGATTCTCTACACCGCGCCGACCGTGATCCGCAGTTTCATGAAGTGGGGTGAGGAACTGGTGGCGGGCCACGATCTCTCCAGCCTGCGGCTGCTGGGTTCGGTCGGTGAACCGATCAATCCTCGCGCCTGGCAGTGGTACCGGGATGTGATCGGGGGTGGCCGCTGCCCGGTGGTCGACACCTGGTGGCAGACCGAGACCGGGGCGATCATGATCTCTCCCCTGCCGGGGATCACGGCGACCAAGCCGGGGTCGGCCACCGTCCCACTCCCGGGAATCTCGGCGGCGGTCTTCGACGAGGCGGGCAACGAGGTGCAGGAAGGTGGCGGCAATCTGGTCCTGACCCGTCCCTGGCCGGCAATGGCCCGGACCCTGTTCGGTCAGCCGGAACGGTTCATCGCGGCGTACTGGGAGCGTTTCGGCCGGGAGGTCTACCTGGTCGGGGATGCCGCCAGACGTGACGCCGACGGGTACTTCTGGATCGTCGGCCGGATCGACGACGTGATCAACGTTTCCGGTCACCGGCTCTCGACGATGGAGATCGAGTCGGCGCTCGTTTCCCACCCGAAGGTCGCGGAGGCGGCGGTGATCGGGGTCGACGACGAGCAGACCGGGAGCGCCGTGATCGCCTTCGCAACCCCGGCCGCCGAGATCGAGGATGAGGACGGCTTCGAACGGGAACTGCGTGACCATGTGGCCGACCGGATCGGCAAGCTCGCCCGCCCGAAGACCGTGTACCTCGCCGGTGACCTGCCCAAGACCCGGTCCGGCAAGATCATGCGGCGTCTGCTCCGCGACATCGCCGCCGGCCGGGCTCTGGGCGACGTCAGCACCCTGCGCGACCCGGATGTGGTTCACGAACTCGCCGAGAACTTCAGCGCAGCAGGTGGCGGCGAATCATGATCGCGAGATGCAGGGCGAGGGCAGTGTCCCCGTCGCGCAGGTTCACGTCGAGGATCTCCTCGATCCGACTGAGGCGGTGGTAGAGGGACTGGCGCTCGATGCCAAGCTCGGCCGCGGTCTCGGTCTTCCGGTTGCCCGAGTGGAGATAGGCCTCGAGGGTGTCGAGCAGATCCTGTCCGCGGTCCCCCGGAATCCTGAGCAGCGGTCCGAGGCGTTCGTCGCTGAACCGGACCAGTTCCGGACTGCCCCGCATCGAGAGCAGGAGCTGCCCGATCTCGGTGCGACCGGCGTCGTGCCAGGTCCGGACCGGGCCGACCGCGCCGGCCTCCGCCGCCAACCGGGCGCGGTTGAGCCCGTCCGGCATCTCCTCCCAGCCCTCGATCGCGCTGCCGATCGCGAGCGACACATCGGCGGGATTCACCTCGTGCAGGGACAGGGTGTTGGCGAACCGCCCGGCGAGCAACTCCCGTGAGGCGAGGTCCCCGGACCCGGAACCCCCGGTTCCGCAGTCCAGCACTCCGAGTACGCAGTTGCCCCGGCAGCCGAGCAGGGCCGGACGGTCGGGCTCGGAGATCGCGGTCCGTACCGGAGGCAGGAGTGGCGCCCAGGCCTTCTCGAACCCGACCTCGGGTGGCACCGTTCCCTCCCGCCAGACCGCCGCCACCGGAACCAGGTTTCCGTGCCTGCGGGGAAACCCGAGGGTCGAGGCCCGCCGGGCCGCGGCCAGGGGGCCGGTGAGTCCCGAGGCGAGTTCGAACAGGAGGTTGCCACGGGTGCGGGCCCGCAGCTCGTCCTCCTCACCACCCCGCATCAGTCCCAGCCCGACCGCGACCGCCGCCCGCTCCAGGGCGATGGTTGTGAAGCGATCGAACCCGGACTCCATCTGAAGTGCGATCACCCGCCCCCAGGTACGGCCCCGGACCATCACCTGGACCGCCATCGCCCCCTCCGCCTCCCCCGGGTCCTGACGCGACCACTTGAGACGCGACCAGGTGTCGACCAGATCGGTCTCGCTGCTGGTCGCCGTCCCCCAGGCCACCAGTTCGCCACGGGCGTCCTCGAGTACCACCGGGTTCTCGATCCGGCGGGCGACCTCGCCGAGGACTGCTTCCGCCCCCTTGCCGGCGAGGACGGACGCGTCGAGCGCCCGGTGGAGCTCCTCGCCGCGACGGGCCAGCGCGTGGCCGGAATCGAGCAGGTTGCCGTTTACCACCTCGGAGACCTCAACGAAGCGGATCCCCCGACGGAAAACCACGATCGGCATGCCGAGCCGATCGCCCTCCTCGATCAGGGCTCCGGGAAGATCCCGCTGCCAGGCGAAGCCGAGCTCGATCGCCACCCCCACCGCGCCTTCCGACTCGAGATCGCGGATGAACCGGCGCTGGGCGGAAGCGCTCGACCCGATCGAGACCCCGGTGGTGAGGATCATCTCACCGCCCCGCAGCAGGTCGGACACGTCTGGTACATCGAGCGGATGCACCCACCGGACCTCGGCCTCCTTTCCGGCGGCCCCGGCAACCAGTTCCGGCAGGCCGGCACGGACAATGGGGAGTTCGATGAACTCGGCAACGGTGAGGCTTTGTGAGGCCACTACCGGAATGCTCGCAGGTCGCCGCCGCGGCGTCGGGCCGGGATCCGGCCCGGATCAGCCGTTGCGTTTCTTGCGCTTGCGCCGGGGCGCGGAGGCACCGGTCCCGGTCTCGTCACCGGAGTCGTCAAGTTCGAGTGGTTCCGGTGCCGTTTCCGGCTCCAGTTCCCGGGAGGTACCGTCGATCGGTTCGCCCCATTTGTCCACCGGACCTTCCGGCTCGGTCCGGTCCGAACGGGGCTGCCGCGGACCGAACAGGCCACCACCCCTGGGCTGGGGCGGCTCGACCGCCTCGCCCGCAGCCCAGGCCGGCGGGCGTCCGCCGGGAACCCAGCCGACCAGCAGCAGGCCGAGATAGATGAACCAGCCGAGGGTGAACAGGGTGAAGAAGACGAAGACCGCGCCGAGGGCGATCCCGAGTGCCCCCCAGAAGCGGCTGAGGAGGCCGGTACGCATCGACCAGAGAGCGGTGTAGAGGACGGCGATCGTGAAGCCGAGCAGTCCGGCCAGCCCGACACCCGTTTCAAGCGAGGCGATGCTGGTGGCGGCGCGGGCGTCCTTGGCGGCCTCGTCTTCGCACTCGGTCTGGAACTGCTCACGATCGGCCGAGGAGACGGGTTTTCCGGCAGCCTTGCCGTCGGAACCCGAGTCCGGGGCGGGTCCACCCTCCCCGGTTGATCCGGATTGACCGGGTTCCGGTTCCTTGGTCGAACTGTCACCGGCCGCATCAACTTTCTTCTCGACGCAGGCCGCGGTCTCCGCTGCGGGCCGATCGAGGAAGCTATCTGAAGCCTGAATCACCGATGCGGCACCCAGCAGCCCGCCGAGGCCGATCAGTACCGGTGCGATCAGTACAACCCCGATCAGCGCGGACCGCATCCGCGGGGCGCGGGCAGCCGCGGCCTTGAACAGGTACCCGAGGGGAAAGGCGAGGAGGCTCCAGCCGATCAGCTGGATGATCCCGGCGGCGAGCAGCTTGCCGTGTTCTCCCTGGACGTCGGCGAGTCGTTCCGCGATCCCTTCGCCACCGCGCACGGCGGCGGCCGAGTCCCCGAACGAGGCGACGATCAGGGCAACGCCGGCGACCGCGGCGATCCCGGCGGGCAGCCGCCAGCGCTGTTCGCGCTCGAGTATCTGTTCCTTGTTCGGCATCAGTACTTGATCGAACCGCAACTTCCGGCGGTTCCGTTGCGCGGAAGCCTATAGAGCAGGCTGGTCCTCTTGCTCCTGCCCGGCCTCGGGATCCTCGTCCGGATCCGGGTCTCGGACCGGGTAGTACTCGTAGTCGACCGGCTCCGCCGCCCGCGAGATGCGTTCGCCGACAGCCAGAACCAGATCGAGCAGGGGCGCGGCGGTTCCGATCGCCTGCTCGAAGTGATCCCGGGTGGAATCGACGTCCTGCCGTGGTGATTCGGGGTCGGCCATCGCCCGGTACGCTACCCGAGACCCGTGAACCGGTCCAGAAAGGCTCTCTGCTTGCGCACCGATCTCCCTCACGTCCCGCTCGAAGCCGGTGCCGGCCCGGACAATCCTCCCTGTCCGGCCTGCGGCGAGCCGCTCTTCCCCTGGGTCGGGATGCCGGTCGGCACCGGTACCGCTCATCGCTGTGAAGGCTGCGGTCTCGGCGTCCTGATCCTGAACGATGTTCCGGCGAGGCCGGACCTGGAAGCACGTTTCGATCCGGGAACGACCGAGGGGGCACTCCGCTCGCTCGACCGCCGGCTGGACGGAGACAGTGAGTTCCACTTCGACAACCCGGGCTCCTTCCAGGCCGGTCTGACCGGTGGTGCCTGGAGCGGGCTCGGCACCGATCAGCCCTATCTGTTCACCCCGGATGCCCTGCGGGACCTGGTCGCCCACCGGGACCAGGTGGTGACCGACCTGCGCTGGCGACCGCTGACCGGGATCTCCCAGCTCTGGCAGAGCGGAATCAACATGTTCACCTTCGGGCAGAACACGGCGCTCGGTTCGCTCGGCAAGGCCCATCCGGTTCCGGCCCGGAAGGGCTGGCAGCGGTCGCTCGACTGGTTCATCTCGGTGGCGCTGGCAGTTCCGGCGATGGTGGTGGCAGTCCCGC
>JAMLGI010000027.1 GCA_023958085.1 Solirubrobacterales bacterium
CTGCTCAGGCGACTCGAAGAGATGGGCGTCTCGACCACCTCCGCAGCATGATCACGCCCGCGGACAACCCCAAGAGAAGGAGAGCAAAATGACTGATCTCGGCTTCAGCATCCAGGAGATCGTGATCGCCACCAGTGATGTGGAGGCGGCCGCCGAACGATGGAAGGGCAGCCTCGGAGTACCCGCCGACGAGAAGGTCGCCTACCCGCAGGCCGGCATCGAGATCGAGATGAGCGGCGTCTGGGTCGGAGACTTCCGGCTCGCCTTCGTCAGCGACTCGAGCGGCAAGGGACCGGTCTCGAAGTTCCTCGAGAAGCGGGGCGAGGGCCTGTTCGAGCTCTGCCTGAGAACCGATGATCTCGCGGCGGCGGTCGAACAGATGAAGGCCGGCGGAATGACCTTCACCAGCGATGAACCTCACATCCTCAAGAACTACGAGTGGAAGGGCGAAATCTACTCCGAGGTGCACGTGATGTTCGTGCATCCGGCCAGCTCCAACGGCACCATGATCGAGCTGCAGCAGTGGCACCGGTGAGCGATCTCGATCTCACCGGACGGGTCGCCGTCGTCACCGGTGGTGGCGGCGGACTCGGCCGCAGCTACGCCCTCGCCCTGGCCGAACGCGGCGCGAAGGTCGTGGTCAACGATCTCGGGGCCGAGGTCGCCGGCGCCGGGGCGGACAGCTCGCGGGCCGGGCAGGTGGCGGCCGAGATCACCGGACTCGGCGGCACCGCGGTCGCCGAACACTCGAGCGTCGCCACCCCGGAGGGTGGTGAAGCGATCATCCAGCGGGCCCTGGACGAGTGGGGCCAGATCGACATCCTGGTCAACAACGCCGGGAACCTGGCCCTGGCCTCGTTCGCCAAACTGGATGTGAGGGAGATCGACCGCATCCTCGAGGTCCACCTCGGGGGCGCCTTCTACGTGACCCAACCGGCCTACCGGGCGATGCTGCCCCGCAAGCGGGGAAAAATCATTTTCACCGCCTCCGGGGTGGCCAGCTTCGGCAACCTCGGTGCGAGTACCTACGGAGCCGCCAAGGGCGGGGTACTCGGACTGATGAGTGTGCTCAAGATGGAAGCGGCCCGGCACGGAATCCAGGTGAACGCGGTCGCCCCGATGGCCCAGACCAGGATGGCCGAGGACGTGAGTCTCTACGACCATCTGAGCGAGGATGCGGTCAGCCCCGATCTGGTCGCCCCGGTCGTGGTCTACTTCGCCTCCGACGCCTGCGAGTTGACCGGTGAGGTCTGGTCGGTCGGTTCCGGTTCGGTCAACCGCCTCTTTACCGGGCGCACCGCCGGATACTTCAAGCATCCCGACAGTGAGGGGATGCTCACCGCCGAGGATGTGGCCGGAAACGTGGAGACGATCCGCGACCCGGAGGGATTCACCACCCCACCGTCATGGCCGGCCGAGCTGGAGATGGCGGTCGAACGCCTCGGGTAGACCGTCCAGCCCCCACCATCACGGTGAAACAGACCCGGGTGACCCCCTCCCCCGGGGGAGAGCCATACCGGTCTCAGGACCGGTTCACGTGCCCTCCCTGGTTGGTGGGGTTGGGGTTCAGGCGTAGGTTGCCCGGCCGTCCTTGAGCACGGTTTCACCGTCCGCCTCGACCTGGAACGGCAGGGCGCCGTCTTCGGCCCTGCCGGCAGTGAACTCCAGTCGCCGGCCGGGCAGGACCGGCAGGGCAAACCTGGCGTCGAGCCCGCGCAGGTCGGCGGGATGTGCGTCCGCGGCGTCCGCCACCTCGAGCGCGGCCATGCCGAGCGTGGCCAGGCCGTGCAGGATCGGACGATCGAAACCGCCGACGGCGGCGACCTCCGGGTCGATGTGGACCGGATGGCGATCGCCGGTCAGCCGGTAGAGAGCAGCGGCATCGGGCCGGATGTCCCGCTCGACCCTCCAGGTCGGTTCGAACCCCGTCGCCTTGGCGCTGGACGGGCCACGCTCACCGCCCCAGCCACCGAGTCCGGGGATGAAGATCGTGTAACCGGCGAGGAAGAGTGCGCATTCCACCTCGATCTCGATTACGGTCGCCCGGCCCTTGTCCCAGACGGCCCGGACCCGGCCGTGGCTGGTGACCGAGGCCGCTCGCGGAAACGGCTTCCGCACCTCGAGACTCTGGCCGACGTGAAGCGAGCGGGTCCGGTCGTAGAGCCCGAGTTCCCCGGCCGCCTCCACCGCCCAGAGGCCGAGGCCCGTTCCGATCGTCGGCAGGGTCCTCAGGTCACGTTCGTAGACCAGGTCGAGCCGGTCGGCCGGGGCGCCGACCGCGAGGGCGTAGAGGATTGCGTCCCGTTCCTCGTAGCCGATGGTCCGTTCACCGAGTGCGTGCCCGGCAAGGGTGGCCAGACCCAGCTCCTGCGCGGGGACGGGGGCTTCCGGGTCGTTCACGAACTCTTCTCCAGGCGATCCTTGGCCGCACTGATCCGTTTGGCCCGGACCTCCGAGGCGAGCAGCTGGAGCCGGAGTTCCTGCCACTCGTGGGGATAGAAGTGATCGGTGGCGAGCGCGTCCAGAACCGCCTTAGTCGCGGCCCCGGCTTCAGGGACCCGGCCGGCTGCCCGCTCGGAGAGGGCAAGGGCGGCAGCCAGAGTCTCCCCGGCCGGAACGGCGCGGGCGGCCAGGCCGGCACGGACCGCCTCCTCGCCGCCGATTCGCTCACCGAGGAGCAGCAGACGGGCCAGGGTCTGGTGGCCGACCCTGCCGGCCATGCGTTCCAGCGCCTCGGGGCTGTAGAGAATTCCGAGGGCCACCGCCGGCACCGCGAAGAATCCGTCCTCGGACACGATCCGGACGTCGCAGGCGAGGACGAGGTCAACCGCGGCCCCCATGCACGGACCCTCGATCGCGGCAACGACCGGGAGCGGGCAGGAACGCAGCGCGTTGACGGTAGCGGCGACCGCGTCGTCCATCGCGACGTCGTCCACCGTTCCGGTCAGCTCCCCGATGTCGGCACCGGCGCTGAAGGCCGGGCCACTGCCGCTGAGCACGATCGCCCCGACCTCCCGGCCGGCGATCACGGCGAGCGCGCCCCGTAGCTCACTCAGGAGTCGCCGCGAGAGCGCGTTCCGGCTCTGCGGGGCCTCAAGGGTGACGACGGCGATCTCGCCGCGGTACTCGATCGAGACCAGGCTCATGCCGGTTCACCCACCCGGGTTTCGCCGAGGTTGATCCAGCGATCAATCACCGGCGACCGGGCGAAGGCCAGCTCCTCCTCGAGCTGTTCGCAGGCGTCGAGCAGGAGCGCCTCTCCCCCGGCCGGCGCCACCAGCTGCAGCCCGACCGGCATTCCGGCGACGAGACCACAGGGCAGGGTCGCGGCCGTGGTCCGACCAACGTTGAACGGCACCGTGAAGGGAAACGCCCCCCAGAGAGCGCTGACCCGCTCGCCGTCCAGCTTGCGCGGGCGTCGACCGATCTCGAAGGCCGGTGCCGCCACGGTCGGGGTTGCGATCAGGTCGTACTCCTCGAACAGTCGGTCGATGCGTTCGCGGTAGCGATCGAGTTCCCGATGGCCGTCCTCGATCTGCGCCGGGGTAAGGTGGGCCGCTTCGCGCAGGGACTTGAACTCGTAGTCGCTGAGCTCGTCCCCACGGGTCTCGAGCAGATGGCCCCGCTCCCGCTTTTCCTCTTCCAGGACAAGCGGCCCGAAGGCCCGTTCCCAGCCTTCGATCGGCAGACTCGTGGCGGTGACTTCATGGCCGAGTCGCTGCAGGGCTTCGGCACCGGCCTCGACCACGAGCTCCACGTCCGGATCGACCGGGCGGCCTTCGGGACGGGCGGACCACGCGATTCGCAGACGGCCGCGATCCTCGGAGGGAAACCGGGTCCCGGCCAGAACCTCAAGCATGGTTCGGGCGTCGGCCACCCGCCAGGCCAGCGGGCCGGGACTGACGAACGGACTCATCCCCCGGAAGCCGCCCTCGTCCAGGCAGAGTCCCTGGGTCGGCTTGATCCCGAAAAGTCCGGTGAAGGCGGCCGGGATGCGGATCGAACCGCCACCGTCGGATCCGGCCGCAAGAATGGCGAGGCCGGCGGCGACCGAAGCGGCCGCGCCGCCACTGCTGCCGCCGGTGGTCCGGAACGGATTCCAGGGGTTGCGGGCTGCGTCCCGCAGCCGGTTCTCGGTGGTTGCGGACTGGCCGAACTCGGCCGTGTTGGTCTTGCCGGTGAAGACGGCCCCGGCCTCACGCAGGCGCCGGACCACCCCGGAGTCGTTCGGGGCGATGTCGTCCCGGTGGATCAGCGAGCCGACCGTGGTCGGCACACCCTTGACGTGAAAGGCGTCCTTGATCGAGACCGGTACCCCGAGCAGGGCACCGTCGCTGTCCCCGTCGCGGTAACGCCGTTCCGCTTCCTCGGCCTGTTCCAGGGCGAGCTCGGCCGTGACCGCCAGATACGCATTCAGCTGCGGATCGGCCCGCTCGATCCGGTTGAGGACGTCACGGGTCACCTCGACCGGCGAGAGCTCTCGCGCCCGGTACGCCGCCAGCAGGTCGGCGACCGGCCAGTAGATGGGTGGCAGTTCAGGCATTTCCGTCCCTCGGATTTGTGACTAGATCGATGGAGGTTGACGACCGTAACGACATCCTGGGAAGAAAAGTTAGGCCAGATCAGGAGAAAAGTCAAGAGACTGACGTCACTTTTACCTTTACAGAAACCGGGCCTGGTCATTCTCACTCCGAATCCACCCGCGCCCCGCAGCAAACCCTTCTGGAGCCGGTTGTGGCCACATAGGCTCCACTATCGGCTCCAGAACCCAGTGGGGCCACGCTGAATCCATTCTGGAGCCGGTTGTGGCCACATAGGCTCCACTATCGGCTCCAGAACCGTGGAGGGGTGGGTTCGTTGGTGGTGGGTGTCAGGCTCTTCTGAAGAAGGCTGCGTACCAGGCGTCGCTGGTCGCCACCACGGCGTCGTCGATCGAGATCTTGCGACCGCCCATCTCCTCGTGGGCGAACCACACGTAGCAGCACTGTTCCACCATGCAGGCCATCGACTCGGCCACAGTTGCAGCCGGAACCCCGTCGACCTCGGTGATCCCGTGGCCGCTTTCCAGAGCCTTGACGAACCGGTCAACGTGCCGGTCCCGCATGTCCCACCAGATCCGGCGGAGCTCCGGGTCCACCCCGGCTGCCTCGATGAACGCCCGCATCACGTCGCGGCTCTCGAAGTAGGCCTCGATGTATCCCCGGTTGGCGTCGGTGAGCGCCGCCAGCGGATCGTCCGCAAAGGAGTGTCGGGTCCGTCCGCTCGCCTCGTAGAGGTTTTCGTGCAGGTCGGCGATCAGCTCCGAGAAGACCGCCTCCTTGCTGGTGAAGTAGCGGTAGAGGCCACCGTTGGAGACGCCGGCCCGTTCCGCGATGTCCACCATCCGGGCATCGACGTATCCGTCCTCGGCAAAGACCTCACGGGCGGCCCCGAGGATCTTCGTCCGGGTCTCCCGACCCTTCTTTGTTGTCGGCGAGATGATCATCAGTCTCAGCAGACAGATCTAATCAGAGCGGCAGGATAGGCTCGATTCATGGCCACATCCCCCTACGCGGACAAGGGTCTCTGGCACGCCACCTACGGGGAGTACGAACCGTCACCACCGCTCGCCGGATCGGTCGAGGCCGACGTGGCGATCGTCGGGGGCGGCTTCACCGGGATGGCGACCGCCTACTGGCTGCTGAAGGCGGAGCCATCGCTGAAAGTGGTGGTGCTGGAGAGCGAGGTGGTCGGCTACGGGGCGAGCGGGCGCAACGGCTCCTTCGCGATGACCGTGGTCGGGCTCGGCCTCGACCTGCTGGCGAAGATCAAGGGCCGCGACCGGGCGATCCAGGCGCAGCGCTACCTGGAACGGGCGGTGGACCTGGTCGGGGAACTGGTCGAAACCGAAGGGCTGGACTGCGACTACATCCGGCCCGGTTTCCTGCGGATGGCGACCACTCCGGCCTACGAGAAGAAGATCCGGCACGAGATCGAGTTCGCCCGTTCGCTCGGCATCGAGGGCATCGAGTGGCTGGACCGGGACGAGGCCCGGGCCCGGGTCAACTCGGCGCAGTACCGCGGCGCCTGGTGGGAGCCCCGGATGGCTCTGGTCAATCCGCTGAAACTGGTGCGGGAGATGAAACGGGTAGTGACCGGTCTCGGGGCCACGGTTCACGAAGGTACCCCGGTCGAGGCGATCGAACGACCCGGACGGTTCAGGCTGCGCGGCCCGAACGGGACGGTGAACGCGGAACGGATCGTGCTGGCCACCAACGCCTACTCGCATCTGCTGATGCCGGAGATCCGGGGCAAGCAGGTTCCCGCCTGGACCTACGTGATCGCCACCGAGCCACTCAGCGAGGAACGGCTCGCCCCGGTCGGCTGGGACGGCTTCGAGGGGGTCGAGGACGCCCGCAACCTGATCCATTACTACCGTCGCACCCCGGACAACCGGATCCTGATGGGTGGCGGGCCGGTCGGTTTCGGTTACGGCCGGGACATGGACCGGGACGCGAATCCCAAGGCCTGGAGGCACCTCGAGGATCACATCACGACTCTCTTTCCCGATCTCGCCGGGGTGAAGATCGATTACCGGTGGGGCGGGCCGTTCTCGGTCACCACCGACCTGACCCCCGCCATCGGATACATCGGGGACCCGCGGGCGGTCTACTCGGTCGGCTGTATCGGTCACGGTGTGGCGATGACCCACCTGAACGGCCAGACGATCCGGGACCTGCTGCTGGAACGCAGGACCGAACTGACCGAGCACTTCTTCGTCAACCGCCGGGTGGTCCCGTGGCCACCGGAGCCGCTCCGGTACGGGGCATCGCTGGCGATCCGCGGCTACCTCCAGATGGAGGACCGTTACCGGGAGCGGTAGAACCTGTGGCTACCCGGCGTCGGGGTCCGGTTCCGGCTCGTTCGGGACGAGGTCGGCCCGGAACGGAATCGAGAGCTGGTGGATCCCGTCGATCAGCAGTTCGACCGAGTAACGGCCCGGCTTTTCCAGAACCGCCTGGGCAGGAAAGACGAGCGGGATGTTCACCCCGATCTCGTCCCCGACCCCCGGGGTCTCCGCGTTCGAGCCGGTGGTGAAAGACACCTCGATGTCGATCACATGACCGCCGTCAAAATCGACCAGCTGAGCCTCCAGCCTGTGTTCGGCCTCGGTCTCGGTCGGATGTACCGCGACCCGGAGCGCCAGGGTCAGCCCGACCGGAGCCGGAAACTCGGGCCGCCCGATCCGGGTGACCCCGCCACCGAGAATGTGCAGCAGGCCTTCACGGACCGTGGCTGCATCACAGAGGAGAGCGCAATCGACTCGCATGGCGTTGACCCTACCCCAGCACTGCGGATAGAGTCCCGGCATGAATATCGGGGGGACGCTTGTGTCCAGTGTGGTCCGGATCGTCGTGGTGGTGGCAACTATCGCCGCGACCTACTACTTCATCATCCGGCCGATTCTGGACACGACCGAGAAGGTTTCGACCGGCATCAGCGGCAACGTGCAGAAGACCCTTGACGACGCCTTCAGTCAGTCCGGGATCTCGACCCACCGACAGACCGTGATCACCAGGCAGATCAAGTCGGCCAACGGCCGGGACATCAAGCGGCTGAACCGCTGCGTGACCCGGGCGGGCACCAACATGGACCGGATCAACCGCTGCGTCGCGCGCTTCACTCCGTAGCCGGGGCGATCCGCAGCGTTTCACCGCAACCCAGGGTCGCCGGCACTCGTCCGAAAGGACAGGGGGCGGGTTCCACGACACTCGTGTCCCCCGCCCCGATGTCGCTGGACGGATCGCCGCTCAGAACCGGAAGAACTTCCGTGGCGGGTCGTACTTCCAGGCCAGCCGGGCGAGGGCCAGGGCGGCCATCAAGAGGCCGAAGTCGCGCAGGGCCACGTCGTAGAACCCGGAGAGGGTCAGCAGATCGAGGATGATTCCGGCGAGCCAGGCGGCAACCACGTAGGCGGCGTAGCGGGGCTTGGCGGCAACCAGGATCGCGGCGGCGATCTCGACGATTCCGATCAGGTGCATCCCGGTTGCGGCACTGCCGGGCAGGATCGCGTTGTACCAGTGGGCCAGGTACACCGGCCAGTCAACCATCAGGTTGAAGAACTTGTCGAGGCCGAACAGCAGCGGGGCCGCGATGAAGGTGACCCGGAGCAGGAAGTAAGCCTGATAGGCCGGGTCCTTGATCCGGTCGCCGAAGGTGGAGTCATCGGCCACCTCCACCGTCCGGCCGTTGGGTGAGACGCCGTTCGCCGCTGCTTTCGCATCCGCCGGACGGAGAGTTTCGGTTGTCATCAGTTTCTCCTTTGTGGTTGGTCTGCCCTGTAGGTGTCGTCGGCCGGCGGTTTCTTACCCGGTGGATCGAAACCGGTGACGAAAGTAAGATCGAAGGCGGTGTGGCCACTAACCGGCCATGACCGCAACGCTGATGACCGCCCCCCGGGACAGAGCCGAACCGGAATCGGAGCCGCCGATCGTGGTGGATTCGCCCCCACCGGACCCGGCCGGGCGATCGCGTGATCTCCACCGGAGGCTGACCGGCAGCCCGGGCGTGCGCCGGGCGGCGATCAGCGAGCTCCGCGACCTGCTGCTCGCGGCGGCCCGGCACGAGGTGAACCGCCGCCTGGCGAGTTCCGGCTGGACGGCCCGACGAAGCGAACGCGAAGATCTCGCCCAGCAGAGCGCCGATGACGCCCTGCTCTCGATCCTCGGCAAACTGGACGAGTTCCGTGGTGAGAGCCGGTTCACCACCTGGGCCTGGAAGTTCGCGCTGTTCGAGGCCGGGGTGAAGGTCCGGCGGAGGAGCTGGCAGGGACGGGAGATTCCGCTCGAGCAGGAGGCCTGGTCCGGCTTCCGCGCGGCCGACGGGGCGGCCGAGCAGCGGGCCGAGGACGGTGAGCTGCTGGCTGCGTTGCGCGAGGAGATCGAGGGTTCCCTGACCTCGCACCAGCGTCAAGTGCTGGTCTCGGTGGCGCTGAACGACGTGCCGATCGATGTGCTCGCCGAACGGCTCGAGACCAGCCGCGGGGCGCTCTACAAGACTCTCCATGACGCCCGGAAAAAGTTGCGTGCCGCGCTCGACGATCGTGGCCTTGAGCCAGTCGCCCATGAACGGGGGCAGAACCGATGAAGGACAGACCCGGACCAACCGCAGATCAAGTGATCGGCCGGATCCTCGGACCTGCCGGGCCGGAGGTGAGCTGCGACGACTGCTTCCGCTGGCTCGACCACTACGTCGAGCTCGAACGGGACGGCCTTGACGCGGAGGCGGCGATCCCGGGGATGGCAGCCCACCTCGAGGGCTGCCCGGCCTGCAAGGACGATCACGCGGCCCTCCACGACTGGCTGGGCCGGGCCGAAACCTGAACGTCAGGTCACGGAGGTGACCCCATTCCGGTCAGGGCTCGATGATCGGGAACCAGATGTGGAACTCGTCGAGGAGGCCGACGAGCTTCCGGAAACCCTCCAGGCCGGGACCCGAGGCGAGCTTCTCCAGGTCAGCGAGGTCCTCCTCCCCGCTCTCGCCGCTGACGATCCGGTCAAGGAGTTCGCGCGGGACCTCAAGCCGCGGTGCGTCTTCATCGGTGATGCCGATCGAGTGGTGAAGCACCCCGTTGCCGAGCCGCAGAAGCACCTCGGTGGATTCGCCGTCCCCGCCGCCCACCGTGAGATTCAGGGTGAGTTGCTGATCGGCCGCCCGCTCACCGTTCAGCCTCACCCCGAGGTAGTTGAAGATCATCGGCACGGTCATTGCCGAGATCGAGTCCGGGCTGGCCGTCCCCACCTTGATCGGCAGGTCCGGAGTGCCGTTCCGCAGCTCCTGGGCGCCGGTCAGATAGGCGTTTCGCCAGGTCGCGGATTCCGTCTGGTAACCGAGCTGCTCGAAGGCGTCGGCCTGGAGTTCGCGGGCCGCACGGTTGGCAGGGTCGGCGAAGACGGCGTGACCCACAAGTTCGGCCACCCAGCGGTACTCCCCCCGCCCGAACGCGACCCGGGCCTTTTCCAGCAGCGCCTCGACTCCGCCGATCGCCTCCACGTACCGCCCCGCGGTCTCGACCGGGGGCAGCGGTTCGAGGTTGGCCGGATTGCCGTCGTACCAGCCGAGATAGCGAGTGTAGGTCGCCTTGACGTTGTGGCTGACCGTGCCGTAGTAGCTGCGGACCGACCAGTGGCGGGCGATCCCGGCCGGAAGCTCGACCCGTTCGGCGATCTCCTTCGGGGTGAGCCCGTGGTTGGCCAGCCGCAGGGTTTCGTCGTTGATGTAGCGGTAGGCGTCACGGCCCTTC
>JAMLGI010000028.1 GCA_023958085.1 Solirubrobacterales bacterium
CAGGCGACAAGGCTGCCTCCCGTCTTCAGCAGGGGAGCTCCGAGTTCGGCCAGGGCATCCAGCGGGGCGACCGCCCGGGCGGTGACCAGATCGAAGCTCTCACGAGCCTCACCCCGAGCCAGGTCCTCCGAGCGAGTGACCAGAGTCGTGACGTTCTCGAGTGAGAGAGCGGCAATCACCTCATCCAGGAACGCCACTTTGCGACCAACAGAATCGATCAGGGTGAACTCGGTGCCGGGCAGCTCAAAGGCCAGCGGGATTCCGGGGAAACCCGCTCCGGTTCCCAGATCCAGCACCCTGCCGGCGGTGCGGACCTCGGGAACGACCAGACCGGAAAGGCTGTCTGCCACGTGGACGTCACGTGCCCGGACGGGCTCGGTTACCGAACTCAGCGATACGGGACTCGCGGCGAGCAGGTCCAGCATCGGTTCGAGTGCTTCAACCGTCGCGGGGTCGGGGCGGAACTCTCCGCCCTGGCTGCCATTCCCGCCCGTCACCCGGAGATCAGCGGTGCCACAACCACCCGACGATGCGGTTCGTCGCCGGTGGAGAAAGTCTCGATCCCGGGGTTGTCCTTGAGGTATTCGTGGACGATCCGGCGTTCCCTTGCGTTCATCTCGTCGAGTTCAACCTCGGACTCGGTGTCGCGGACCCGTTCGACCGCTCGATCGGCCTTCTCGACGACGATCTGCCGACGGCGCTCCCGGTATCCAGCCGCGTCCAGGGTGACCCGCTTGCGATCGCGAGCTCCCTGAAAAGCCGCCTGGAAGCAGATCATCTGGAGTGCGTCGATCGTCTGGCCGCGCCGGCCGATCAGGATCCCGTAGTCCTCGTCGCCGACAACAGTCGCGGTGATCGTGCCCTCGTCCTCTTCAATCTCGACCTCACCGTCCAGATCAAGCTGATCGAGGACGGCTTCGACCAGAAGGATGATTCGCTCGGCCGGATCGGCCGGCCACTCGGAGGATTCCATCGCGCTCAGTCTAGAGGGCTACCGCCGCCGCTTCTTCTTGCGTGGGGGTGGAGGTGGAGCCTTGACCGCGGCCGCCTCCGCCGGACTGGGCAAGACCGGTGGCGGAATCACCTTGTTGACCACGGCCTGCTGCCCGATGGTCCAGAAGTTGGTGGTGATCCAGTAGAGGACCAGACCGGCCGGGAAGGAGATGATGAACGGGATGAAGATGAACGGCAGCACGAACATCATGATCCGCTGGTTGCGGTCCGAGCTGGTTGCGGTGATCAGCCCCGAGATCAGCTGGGTGCCCGCGTAAAGCACCATCAGGACGATCAGAACGATTCCGGTCGCTTTCGCGGTGAGGTCGGGAATGAAGAGGAAGGATTCGCCGAAGCCGCCGAGATGGCCGGTCGCCGGGTTCAGAACGTCGCCGCAGGCCTTGGCCGTCTGTCCACACATGTCCTCCCGCAGCGGCCCCTTCAGGGTCCAGAACAGGGTGATGAAGATCGGCATCTGGGCCAACAGCGGAATGCAGGAGGCCAGCGGATTGATCTTGTTCTCCTGGTAGAACTTCATCATCTCCTGGGAGAGACGCTGACGGTCGTTCTTGTACTTCTCCTGGAGAGCCTTGATCTGCGGCTGGAAGGCCTGCAGGGCACGCATGCTCTTGATCTGCTTGAAGGTGAGCGGAATCAGCAGCGCCCGGGTGACGATGGTCAGCAGAATGATCGCCATGCCCCAGCTCAGTCCCCAGCCGTGGAAGGTGTTGAGGACCGAACTGGCGACGTCGATCAGCGGCTGGAGGATGTTTGCGACTGTGTTTGCGAGGAGGGGCGTCAACGCGGTTTCTTCTCTCCGTGGTAGACAGCCGGATCGATCGGTCCGACCTTGAAGGTAAAGGTGTCACGCACGGGGTCGAAGCCACCGTGACTGAAAGGGTTGCAGCGCAGGATGCGCCAGCAGGCGAGAACTGTACCCCGAAAGGCTCCGAAACGGTTGATCGCCTCGATCGCGTAGGCAGAGCAGGTCGGTTCGTACTTGCAGCGACGAGGGAAAAGCGGGGAGATCCAGCGGCTGTAGGCACGGATCGGCCAGATCACGATCCGTTTCACGTGAAACGCCGTCCTTCCGCCCGTTTCACGTGGAACGCCCTTCCTGTTTCTCCCGTTCCTTCAGCAGTTCGGCGACACACCGGCGGGCCCCGGAGAGGCCCTCCTCCTCGACCACCGGCCCGACCGCCTGCCGCGCGACGAGGACAAAGTCATGTTCCACCACCGAAGCATCCATCTCTGCCCAGAATGCTTCCTTCAGGACGCGTTTGATCCGGTTCCGGGTGACCGAGTCCCCCAGCTTGCGGGACACCGACACCCCCAGCCGGACCTCGGGCTCCGAATCCTCCCCGCGATCGAACCGGTAGAGGACGAGATACCGGGTCGCCCGGGAAGAACCCTTCCGGTAGGCCCGCTTGAAGTCTCCGCTGCGGGAGAGCCGTCGGCGCCTGGGAGAGCCGGCGGCGCCGTCCATGCTCAGACTGCGAGCCGCTTGCGGCCCTTGCGCCGGCGACGGCGGATCACATCACGACCACCGCGGGTGGCCATCCGGGAACGAAAACCGTGAGTCTTGGCCCGCTTGCGCTTCTTTGGCTGGTAAGTACGCTTCATAGGAGCCGGGCAGTATAAGCCCAATCCCCGACCGATGCCCCCCGGCCCGGGGCCGGTGAATCGAGGTCACCCGAGCCGTCCTGCCGACGGTACCGGTGAGCGCAGCGAACATCTCCCCCCTCTCAACCCTCGTTGCCCGGTTTCGTTCAGGTTGGTGGTAGGTGGTCTTCCGGGATGCCGGTGAGCGCAGCGAACGCCCATCCCTCACCGTCTTCGAAGTACCGGTGTCCCAGTCGGGGAGGGGGTGCCGGCCCGGGTACCGGTGAGAGAAGCGAACGCCCATCCCTCACCCATCGCAGTACCGGGATCCACGGTCGGGGTGGCTGGCCTGCCGGGGTACCGGTGAGCAACGCGAACGCAAACCCCTCACCACCTTCGCAGTACCGGTGTCCCAGTCGGGGGGGGGGGGGGGGGCGCCCGGGCGAGTGGTGAGCGAAGCGAACGCCTACCCGGCCCGGCACCCTCACCCCGACCCTCACCGCCACAAAGAACTTTTTCTCGCGATTTCCGCAACCGCAAAGCACCCGCCCCGGTCCCGGCGCTATGGTCGAATCGCAGGGACAGAGACCTTCCCGGGACGATCCCCCGAAGGCTCTTTCCGGCAGGCCTCCGAATGAATCCGACCCGAGATAAACCCCGCCCCGAAGCCGAAAAACAGCTTCCCCGTCCGAGGGTCAAGGCTCCCGCTCCCTCCCCGGAAGCCGAGCAGCAGTGGGCCTTGATCCGCGCTGTCCTCAAGACCTCGGTTCCCCGGTCGACCTACCGGATGTGGCTCGCCCCGCTCAGGCCGACCGTGATCCGGGCCGGCACGCTCCATCTCGACGGTCCCGATGCGACCTGCACCTGGGTCGAGCGGCGATTCGCCGATGTCCTGGAGCACGCGATCTCGACCTCCCGAAGCACCGTTGACCGGTTTTCGTTCGAGCCGGCCCAGCCCGAAGCGGTGACGACCTCGGCGATCCCCGCCCCCGCCGCCAATCCGACCCACACCTTTGACCGCTTCGTGATCGGGCCCGGAAACCACCTCGCCCACAGTTCGGCCCTGGCGGTCGCCGAAGCCCCTTCCGAGGCGTACAACCCGCTGTTCCTGCATGGCTCCCCCGGACTCGGCAAGACCCACCTCCTCGGGGCGATCGCCAACTACCTGGAGCAGCAGGTTCCGGAACTCAACGTCCTCTACACGAATGCGGAAACGTTCACGGCCGAGTTCGTCACCTCGCTCCGTCAGGACGGTGCCCAGGAGTTCAAGCGCCGTCACCGCCACCTCGACGTCCTCCTGATCGACGACATCCAGTTCATCGCCGGCAAGACCCGCACCGAGGAGGAGTTCTTCCATACCTTCAACACACTTCACGAAGCGGGAGCCCAGATCGTGATCTCGGCCGACCGGGCCCCGGCCGAGATTTCGGCGCTGGCCGACCGTCTCAGTGACCGGTTCGAGTGGGGTCTGACTGTCCGGCTCGATTCCCCGAATCTCGCAACCCGCCTCACCGTGCTCCGTCATCTTGTTTCCGAGTCCGGCCTCGACGTTCCCGACCAGGAGGCACTCACCCTGCTCGCCCGCCGGGTAGAGAGCAACCTCCGCCAGCTTCGCGGGGCCCTGACCCGGACCCTCGCGGAAGCCTCCCTCAAGGCAGTTCCGGTCACTTCCGATCTGGTCACATCGATCCTCCCTGGCCGCGAGGTCGAACCCCTGCTCCCGGTCACCCCGGAGGCGGTCGCCGAAGCGTCCGCGGCCCAGTACGGTCTTTCGACTGCCGACCTCGAGGGGCGCCGTCGGGATCGCCGCACCAGAGATGCCCGCAACGTCGCGATCTTCCTCACCCGGGAGATGACCGACCTCTCACTCCCCCGAATCGGCCAGATCTACGGGGGTCGTGATCACAGCACTGTGCTCAACTCGGTCCGCCGGGTCGAAGGCTCCCTTGACCAGGACCCGGACCTCACCGCTGCTGTGGAAAGCATCCGGGCGCGAATCCACAGTCCTGCTCCCCCGACATGATTCACAACCGACCCGACTGCGACAATCAACAGGTTCCCCACACCGATCCACACTCAAGGTCGCATCACAAGGCCATTCGATCGGGTTTTCCGTCAGTATCAACAGCCCAACCCCAGTCAAGAAGGTAGTCGGATTTTGAAGTTCGAGGTCAAGAATTCCGAACTGAGTGGAAAGCTCGCTCAGGTTGCCCGCACAGTTGCTTCCGGCGGGGTCAATCCGGCCCTTGGCGGGGTGATGATCGAGGTTGTCGATGGCCGTCTCGCCTTCAGCTCCACCAACGGTGATCTCAGCCTCAGGGTTCCGGTTCACCTCGAGTCTCCGGTCGAGGGTGATGGTCGCGTCCTGCTCCCGGGAAGACTGTTCGCAGACGTCGCCCGCTCCCTTGGGTCGGGACAGTCCCGGTTCGAGTACCGACCGGCCAGTTCGGATGTCGAGCTGGTTTCCGGCAGTTCCAGTTTTCATCTCCGCACCCTTGCCGGCGATGACTTTCCGCCGCTGCCCGGCCCCGACGGGGAGACGATCTCCCTCGGCCGTGAATCGCTGCTGGAGACGATCGATCTGGTCGCGAGGGCGGCCTCCCGTGACGACATGCGTCAGGTTCTCACTTCGGTTCAGGTGATCGCGGAGGGCAGTGAGCTGACTATGGTCGCCACCGACTCCTACCGCCTGGCGGTGAAACAGACCCGTCTGGCCAGTCCGGTCGAGTCCGAGCTGAATCGGAACATCCCGGCCCAGGCGTTGAAGGAACTCTCGCGGCTGCTCGGTGCTTCCGAGGCGGACACCGTCCGGCTTGCGGTCACCGACCGGGCGGTGGTCTTCATGCTTGACGGCGCGATCCTCTCAACCACCACGGTCGACGGACAGTTTCCCAAGTACCAGCAGCTCTTCCCCGACTCCTGGGAACACGACATACGCCTGCCGCGAACCGAACTGATGGACTCGGTGAGACGAGTCGGTCAGCTCGCCCAGAAGAACCGTCCCCTGAAGATTCAGCTGACTCCCGGAGAGATCACGATTTCGGCCGAGACACCGGATCTCGGTGATGCCACGGAGAAACTGCCGGCCAACTTCGAGGGTGAAGAGCTGTCGATCGGCTTCAATCCCGATTTCTTCCGTGACGGTCTGGACGTGGTGCAGGGAGACGAGGTTCTCCTGCGGCTGATCTCCCCGCTTCGGCCGGGACTGCTTCAGCCGGTGGATGGCGAGGACTTCCGGTATCTGGTCATGCCGATTCGCCTGAACCAGTAGGGGATGAGGGTCACCCGGATCGCGGCGGACGCGGTCCGCTCCCTGGAGGGAGTGACCCTTGAGCCGGGCCCCGGAGTGACCGTGGTGATCGGCCCGAACGGAGCCGGGAAGACGAACCTGATCGAGGCGATCTACTTCGGCCTCACCACGAGTTCCTTTCGCACCTCGGACCGTCGTGACCTGATTCCTTTCGGATCCGGGTGGGCACGCTGTCGGGTCGATGTGGAGGATGGTCAGCCGGGCGGTGGGATCGTGCACCGGTTCATGGCCGGAATCGACCGATCCGAAGGGATCCGCTTTTCACTGGACGGGGCGGTGGTGGATCGTGTGGAAGCGGCCCGGAATCGACCGGCGATAACCGTTTTCTCCCCGGACCGACTGGAACTGATCAAGGGACCCCCGGCCCTGCGTCGCAGTCACCTCGACGCCTTTGTCGCAATCCGCTGGCCTCACCTTGCGGATACCCGCAGGGAGTATGGCCGGGCGCTGGCTCAGCGAAACGCTCTGCTGGCCGGAATCCGGGATGGCCGGGCGGATCGGGGCCAGCTTCCGTCGTGGGATCTCCAGGTGGCCAGAACCGGGGTGGCACTTGCGGCAACCCGGGCCGATGCGATCGAGATGCTGAAAGTCCCCTGGGTCGAAGCAGCCACCGAGTTGGGTCTGGACGGCGCCCCGGCGCTCTCCTACCGCCCGGGTGGGCCGCAGGAGGTCGATGAACTGGAAACGGCCCTGGGTGAACGTCGGGAAGCGGATATCGACCGTGGCAGAACCGGGATCGGTCCGCATCACGACGAACTTAGAGTCGAGTTTCGGGATCGCCAGCTTCGCCGCTTCGGATCACAGGGCCAGCAGCGCCTCGGGCTCCTGGCGCTGCTGTTCGCCGAGCGGGAGGTCATCCTGGCGTCGGGCCGCCCCGCCCCACTGATGTTGCTTGATGACGTGATGAGCGAACTCGACGAGGAGCGTCGCCAGCGTCTGGTCGCCCGTCTCACCGCCGGAGGACAGGCTCTCCTCACCGCCGCGGAGGGCGAGCTGGTCCCCGACCAGCCGGGGGTTGGTCGGGTCAGGATGGCTGACCTGACCGCCGGGTCGGCAGGCAGCCCGACGACCGGCGAGAAGAGCGGTTTCGATGCGTGACCAGCGGGGACGAAGCCCCTCCCCCCGCCCTCTTTCCGAGGCGGTCAACGCACTGCGTGAGTCGATCGGACCGGAGACCCCCCTGGCCCGGATCGAGGCAGTCTGGCGGGATGCGGTCGGGGACGGGATCGCCGCCGTGGCGATCCCGGTATCGGAGCGGGACGGGGTGGTGACGGTTGAGTGCGAAAGTGCCGTCTGGGCAGACGAACTGACCCTGATGGAGCGTGGAATCCGGGACCGTCTGGCGGCGGAGCTGCCCGATCAGGAAGCGCCGAAACTTCGATTTCGGGTCGGCTGAGACCCCCGTTTTCGCCGAAACCGGCATCAAAGCCGACCGATGATCCCGCAAGTCAAGCAAGAAACCCTCGATTTGCAGGACTTTTAGCTCCGGGTCTGGGCGGGTGATCCGGCGGTTACTGGTAATATTCGCACTTACTCTCCGGGTCGCCTCGTGCCTGTTTTCCACAGGCGCCGGGCTGCCCCGCGCACCGACCGGTTTCTCGAAAGGCAGTAAGTGGCTGAAGACAAGAGCAGCGCCGAAAGCTCGTACGGAGCTCAGGACATCACCGTCCTGGAGGGTCTCGAGGCGGTGCGCAAGCGACCGGGTATGTACATCGGTTCGACCGGACCGAGAGGCCTTCATCACCTGGTCTACGAGATCGTCGACAACTCTGTCGACGAGGCCCTGGCCGGACACAATGACGCGGTCGAGGCCATTCTCCATGCGGACGGCAGCTGCACGGTCGAGGACTTCGGTCGCGGGATCCCGGTCGGGATCATGGAGAAGGAGGGTAGGCCGGCGGCCGAGGTCGTGCTGACCGTGCTTCACGCCGGAGGCAAGTTCGGCGAGGGCGGTGGCTACAAGGTTTCGGGTGGTCTCCACGGCGTCGGGTCCTCGGTCGTAAACGCTCTCTCCGAGTGGCTCGAGTTGACCATCTGCCGTGACGGACACGTCTGGGAGCAGCGGTACGAGCGCGGTCGCCCGGTGACCGAGCTGACCCAGGGCGAAGCGACCGATCGAACCGGAACCAGGATCCGGTTTCGCCCGGACGAGGAGATCTTCGAAACCCTCGACTTCGATTTCACGGTGCTGGCCGACCGCCTCCGGGAGACCGCCTTCCTGACCCGGGGTCTGCGGATCAGCATGACCGACGAACGGGCCGAGCCCCAGAAGGTGGAGTTCCGGTACGAGGGCGGGATCGAGGATTTCGTCCGGTACCTGAACGAGTCCCGTGAAGTGATGCATCAGAAGGTGGTCTACTTCGAAGGGACCGAGGACGAGGGCCAGGTGGAGATCGCGATGCAGTGGAACGGCTCCTACCAGGAGTCGATCTTCAGCTTCGCCAACAACATCAACACGACCGAGGGCGGAACCCACCTTTCGGGGTTCCGGTCGGCTCTGACCCGAACCCTGAACAGTTACGCCCGTGACCGCGGAATCCTCAAGGAGAAGGACGTAAACCTGGCCGGCGAGGACGTGCGTGAGGGCCTGACCGCGGTGATCTCGGTGAAGCTGCATGACCCCCAGTTCGAGGGCCAGACCAAGACCAAGCTCGGCAATCCGCCGATCCGTGGCCTGGTCGAAGAGACCGTCAACCGCAAACTGGCCGAGTTCCTTGAGGAGAATCCGGCCGAGGCCAGGGGGATCATCACCAAGGCGGTTGAGGCTGCCCGGGCCCGGATGGCGGCCCGCAAGGCCCGCGACCTGACCCGCCGCAAGTCGGCGCTGGAGAACTCCGCCCTCCCGGGCAAGCTGGCCGACTGTTCGGTTCGCGATCCCGAACTGGCCGAGATCTTCGTGGTCGAGGGCGACTCCGCCGGAGGTTCGGCGAAGCAGGCCCGTGATCGGGCGACCCAGGCGGTGCTGCCGCTGCGCGGCAAGATCATCAACGTCGAGAAGAGCCGGATCGACAAGGTCCTCGCCAACAATGAGATTCAGGCGATGATCACCGCGATCGGGACCGGCATCCACGATGAGTTCAACCTCGAGGATGCGCGCTACCACAAGATCATCATGGCGACCGATGCCGACGTCGACGGCGCCCACATCCGTTGTCTGCTGTTGACCCTCTTCCAGCGCTACATGCGCCCGCTGCTGGAGGAGGGGAGGGTGTATGCCGCAGTGCCGCCGCTGCATCGGCTGGAGCTCGTGCATCCGTCACGCAAGGCGAACGAAGTGGTCTACACCTATTCCGATGCGGAGATGAAGCGGGTTCTCGCTGACGCAGTCAAGCGGGGGATCAAGGTCAAGGACCCCGTGCAACGCTACAAGGGCCTTGGGGAGATGGACGCCAAGCAACTGCGCGAGACCACCATGGATCCGGCCCACCGTCTGCTGCGGCGGATCACCGCCAACGATGCCGAAGCAGCGTGTGAGGTGTTCGACCTGCTGATGGGTTCGGACGTGGCTCCTCGGAAGGACTTCATCGTCTCGAGGGCCGACGAGATCGACCGCAGCCGGGTTGACGTCTGACGCGACGTCGGGTGGCGAAAGGATTCAGATGTCCTGCGGCACGATCTGACCTGATTCGACGTTGTAGATCGCACCCGCCACCTCGACGCCCTTGCGCAAGAACGGGAACGAGCGCACCCGGGCGACGTCGGTGCGCAGTGCCCCGAGTTGGTCGGTGGTGGTGTCGAACTGCATCGACCAGGTGTTGACCCCGAAGCGGTCGAAGATCTCCTGATGGACGGCCTCCTCGGATCCTTTCGCCATCCGGCAGTCCGTGTGAGGCATGATCAAGATGCGATCGACGTTGAGCAGGTAGGTGGCCAACGCCAATGTCCGCAGGACGTCCTGGGTGACGCGGGCACCGGCATTTCGCAGAATCTTGGCGTCGCCGATGGACATTCCGACCGCCTCCAGCGGCAACACCCGGGAGTCGATGCAGGTGACGATGGCCAGCCCCTTGGCCGCCCGGCCG
>JAMLGI010000029.1 GCA_023958085.1 Solirubrobacterales bacterium
GAAAGCTTCTGGTGAGGCCCGAGGACCTTCAGGAGTGGGTTGAGGCGCGGCCAGTCAACGCGGATCCGATGCCAGCGCCGAACCGACCGGTGCAGACGACTCGCCTGATCGATCAGGTGCTGGCACGACAGGTGGACTCAGTATGAGCGTTCACAAGACGCCAGACGGTACATACCGGGTTAGGTACTGGGAGGGAGATCGGCAACGCTCGAAGACATTCCCGACCAAGGCTGACGCCGGTCGATATGACGCCGAGGTAAAGCGTCGCCGATTGGAGGGCAAGCCGGTACATCGTCAGCAAGATGCGCCGGTGCTCTCCGACTTCATCGTGGACTGGCTCGCGGGACGAACTGATCTTTCCGACAAGACGCTCATCAGCTACAGCCAGGCCCTCGACACCCATGTTCTGCCGCATCTCGGCACTTTGAAAGTACATGGCAGCGAACTACGACCGGCAGTGTTGGCTGAATGGCAACGTGAGCGTCTTGCGGCAGGCGCTGGTCCCTCGATCATCAAGAGGGCCAGAGGGGTGTTGAGCCAGGTGCTGGACTCCGCTGTCCTGCCACACGAACTTTTGGACTCGAATCCGATAGCCCCAGTCAAGCCACCCAAGGTCCCGCCGACAGAGCCGAGGATCATCACGGCGATTGACGTGGAACGGGTCAGGCAGCACCTGATCAAACAAGGTGACATCGGGTCAGCCACCCTTGTCTCCGTCCTCGCCTATGTGGGGGTTCGGCCACAAGATGGCCTTGGCCTCGAATGGGGACACACAGGAACGAAGTTGCAGGTCATCCAGAAGAACGTGGACGGCAGGATTGTGCCGGGTTCAAAGACTGGCATGGGGTATCGGCGTAAGGTGAATCTGCCGAATCCAGTCCGGGCCGACCTTGAGGGTTGGCGGGTGGCGTCAGGCGGATCGAATCAAGGTCTGATCTTTCCGAGATCTTCAGATCACCTGCCGTGGAAGGAGACCGACTACCGCAACTGGCGAGGTCGGACGTTCGGCAAGGCCGCAGAAGCCGCTGGTCTCGGCAATTTGAACCCCTACGACCTTCGACACACCTGTGCATCGCTGCTGGCCGCAGCCGGGTGGAATCACCTTGAGATCGCTGCTCAGCAGGGCAATAGCCCCGAAACCTCGGTCAAGGTGTATCAGCACCTCATCCAGGTCGAACTGGGTGAAAGGCGGTCGATTGACGAGTGGATCACAGAGGCTCGGGCGGAAGTTGCGAGGGAAAACAATGTTCCCTCAGAGTTCCCGATTTCTGGGGATTGACCCCTTCATCATTGTTCCCGATGGCTCTGGGAGTGAAGCCGACGACCGGAGTCGAACCGGTGACCCCTTCATTACGAGTGAAGTGCTCTACCAACTGAGCTACGTCGGCGCTGCCGGGGGATTGTAGGCGGTGGCCAACCGTGGTGGCGGTGACCGCGGGCTGCGGCAGCCGAACCCGTCCGGTCCGGTTCAGCGGTGCCGCAGGGTGCCGGTGTCCGGATCGGCTATCTGGCGGTCGTGGCCGGCTTTTCGAGCCTGGCCGGCGAGATGCAGTTGACCACTCCGCGCCAGGAGAGGGTGCCGCCCTTGCCGTCCGTGTTGCTGTTGGTCACCGACACCCACCAGGTGTTCGGGGTGTACTTCCCGGTCTGGGGGTTGTTCGGTGAGGAGGAGGAGACGGTCAGGTTGATGAAGTTGCTCAGCACCCCTCCGCTGATCGCCCTTGCCCCGGCCGGACAGCGAACCCCGACGAACCTGCCCGACCCTTCCTCGGTCGCGATTGCGTTGGTGGTGATCCGGGACTGAATGGTGAGTGGCTTGACCACGACTTTGGTCCGCACATTCGGCTTCTTCGCCTTCCTGGCGGCAGCGATCCCGGCCGCTTCCGGGATCTCCACCGGAGCCCCGGCCTGCGCCGCCTGGGCGCTGGTCGCCGGGATCGTCGCGGCCACCCTCGGCGTGGTCGGCTGCGGGCTTCGATTCAGCCCGTCACCGATCACCGGTGCGGTGAACAGCACGGCTCCGGCGGCGACGGCGCATCCGGCGAGCAACGCTCGTGACCGTGCACGCGAGAACCCCTTGAACTTCCTCCCTGGTGAACTCATGCCCCCATTCTGGCAGGTGGGCGGCGTGGGTCAAGTCGCCCGGTCGGCCAGAACCCGGGCCCGCTCGAAGATCTCGTCGGTCATCGGTTCGGTCAAACGGCCGGTGAAGGTGTTTCGCTGGCTCGGATGAAAGCAGCCCAGCATCGTCCTCCCGCCGAGGGTGGTCACCGCCCCGTGGCCGAACTTCGGTTTCGGTTTCGGGACCTCGCCACCGAGCTTGCGAACCGACCGGATCAGCGCGTCCCAGGCGAACGCCCCCAGCGCCACGAACAGAACCGCCCGCCGGAGCAGCTTCAGTTCCAACTCGAACCACGGCAGGCAGTTGTCCCGTTCCGAGACCAGCGGCTTGTTCTGCGGCGGCGCACACTTGACCGCTGCGGTGACCCAGGCGTCTTCGAGCCGGAGCCCGTCATCCAGGCTGGTACTGGTCGGCTGGTTGGCGAAACCGGTGCGGTGAAGCGAGGCGTAGAGCCAGTCGCCGGAGGGATCGCCAGTGAATACCCGCCCGGTGCGGTTGCCCCCGTTGGCGGCCGGGGCCAGTCCGACGATCAGGATTCTCGCGTTCGGGTCGCCGAAACCGGAAACCGGCTTCTGCCAGTAGGTCTCGCCCCGGAATCGTCGTGGCGGGTTGGCTGCCGTCTCGGCCCGCCAGGAGTTCAGCCGTGGGCAGCGGCGACAGGCGTGGATCGAGTCCGCCAGTTCATCGAAATCCGAAATCGGCGGCCCATCGCTCATCACCCCTAGACTAGAGATCAGGTGTTTCGAGGAAAGGACACAGTCGTGGGCAGTTCAAGTGCACCCGGAAGTCAGGTGAGGCGTAGTGCCTAGCATCGGGGTACCCGAGCTTCTGATCGTGCTGGTGGTCGCCGTCCTGATCCTCGGGCCGAAACGGATTCCGGCAGCCGCCCGCTCGGTCGGTGAGGGGATCCGCGGCTTTCGTGGCTCGCTCAAGGGCGGGAGCAGCGGCAAGGATGACCCGGACGAGTCTTCTGAGGCCGCCCGGATCAAGGAGAAGTCGAACCCCGGGGCATGAGCTTCGGGTGCCGCGGATCTGAGTCGGTTTGGTTCCGCTGAATCTCCCCAACTTTCTGACTCTGCTCCGCATCGTCGCGGTGCCGGTGGTCGTGGTCGCCCTGCTCGACGAGACCCCGAACGGGGACATGCTGGCCGCGATCGTGTTCGCGCTCGCCGCCCTGACCGACGGACTGGACGGTTACATCGCCCGCTCGCGGGACGCGGTCACCACCTTCGGCAAGCTGATGGACCCGCTGGCCGACAAGCTGCTGATCACCGCCGCCCTGATCTCCCTGGTTTCGCTGGGGCGGCTACCGGCCTGGGTGGCGATGGTGATCATCGCCCGGGAGTTCCTGATCACCGGGATCCGCTCGATCGCGGCCGAACGGGGGGTGGTGATCGCGGCCAGCTGGATGGGCAAGGTGAAGACCGTGCTCCAGATCGCCGCGGTGTTCGCGCTGATCATCGTGCATCCGGCACCGCTCTGGGTCGATCTCCTGGTCTACGCGGCGGTGATCGCGACCGTGGTCAGCGGCGCCGACTATGTGTTCGGGCTGCGACGCCGGCTGGCCGAACAGGCGGAACTGATCGAGGATCGAAAACGGCAGGGCCGCGGCGAACGCAAGCGGCTCCGTGATCACGACCCGGCCTGAGCGGCGGCCGGGGCCGGATCGCGCCCCGGCGTCGGCCGCTCCCCGGGATCAGGCCGCTTCCAGCTCCAGCCACTCCCGCATCGTGACGTGGCGGAGGATGTGGTTGCCGTCCTCGATCTCGCTGCGCAGGTTGCCGACCAGCCCGTAACGTTCGGCGACCACGTTGTGCTGGTGAATCGTTTCCAGGTTCTCCTGGCGGGCCATCACGAAGGCGTCATCCGGAAGGGCGCCGTACCCGGAGATCACCTGACGGATCATCTCCCGCACACAGTCCTCGACAAACCGCGGGTTCTCGTGGGCGGCGACCACCACCGAGAGCTCATCCGGGCGTTTCATCAACTCGTAGATCTCGGAGCTCATCGAGCTCTCGACCAGCCGGAGCAGGTCACGGGCGTCGATTCCGTCGGCCGCCCCGTTCGCTCCACCGATCCAGAGGGTCCCGATCCCCCGCTGGTTGTGGGTGGCGATCGGCACCAACTCGACGATCTCCCGGATCTGCTCGGCCGAGTAGCCGCGTTCGGCCAGCCGTTCCCGGGCGAGGTCGCGCACCATCTCCTGGGCGCAGGGGCAGGCGGTCATCCCCTGGGCCTCGACCCCGGTCACCGTCCTGGTCCGGCTCTCCGAGGCAACCGCGGTTCCCAGCAGGGTGTAGATCTCCTGGTTTTCGATCCCGGATGCCGGGGCCGGCCGGTCCTCGGCGAAGCGGGCCTTGATCGAGACCTCGGCCCGGATCCCGTGCTGCTTCTCCCGCACCAGTTCGGCGATCCGGGCGGCCAGCAGCTCGGCCCGCATCGCGCCGGTCGAGATCACATCCTCGATCGCCTCGGAAACGTTCTCCTCGAAGCGGGACATGTGGACCCCGGCCTGATCGGGGGCGAGATCGACGAAGCACTCCAGGTCGGCGTGGTAGTGGCCGCTGCCGATCGAGATCACCTTCTGGACCCCGGTCACCCCGACCCGCGAAAGGCTGACCCGGGTTGCCGGCACGGTTGATTGAACGTCGATTGCGGACGGAGAAAGTGTGATCTCGGAATTCATCCGACCAAGCGTAGCCTGCCGAGGCTGCGGTCGTGTCATTATTCAACCCCACAGGTAGGGCCTGACGCCCACAACCGAAGGCAGGGGTAGAGGTGGAGTTCGAAAGCGAAGAGGTTGCGGCGCTGGTGGCGTCGGGCAAGGAGAAGAAGGCCGGTCCGCGACCGGTCGCCGCGGACGGTCCGGCCGTCGGCAGCGGGGTTACGGCCCCGGCCGGTGATGTCGAGGGCGATGTCGGCCTCGACTCGCTTCGTCTCTACCTGAGGTCGATCGGGCAGGTTGACCTGCTCAACGCAGCCGAGGAAGTCGAGCTCGCCAAGCGGATCGAGCGGGGCGACATGGAGGCCAAGCGCCGCATGGTTGAAGCCAACCTGCGGCTTGTGGTTTCGATCGCCAAGGGCTATCTCGGACGTGGGCTCAGCCTGCTCGACCTGATCCAGGAGGGTTCGCTCGGCCTGATCCGGGCGGTCGAGAAGTTCGATTACCGCCGTGGGTACAAGTTTTCGACCTATGCGACCTGGTGGATCCGCCAGGCGGTCACCCGGGCGGTGGCGGACAAGTCCCGGTCGATCCGGATTCCGGTCCACATGGTCGAGAAGCTGAACCGGGTCCACTTCGTGGAGCGTCAACTGGTCCAGGAGCTGGGGCGGGAACCGGAGCCGGTCGAGATCGCCGGCGAGCTCGGCTGGACCGTTCAGGATGTACGGGATGTGTGGCGTTACTCCCAGACCCCGGTTTCCCTGGAGAAGCCGGTGGGCGAGGGCGAGGAAACCGAACTGGTCGACCTGGTCCGGGACGAGAGCTCGATGGAGCCGTTCGACGAGGCGTCGCTCAACCTTCGTTCGGAGGGGGTGCGTCGGGTGCTGGCCGGACTGCCGAAGCGGGAGCGTGACGTGCTGGTCATGCGGTACGGCCTCGGCGGGCTCACCCCGCGAACCCTCGAGGAGTGCGGTGAGGCTTTCGGTGTGACCAGGGAACGGGTCCGCCAGATCGAGACCTCGACCCTGCGCAAGATCAAGTCCCTGCCCGAGGCCCAGGGCCTTCGCGGCACCGCCTGACCGGAACCACCAGATCGGCGCCAATTCACCACCGCCTCCTCCAGCCTCCGGCCACCGCTACCGCCACCGCGCGGCCACCACACCACCCCACCGCCGCAAACCGTTCTGGAGCCGATAGTGGCGAAATAGGCTCCACAACTGGCTCCAGAACACCACGCCACGGCTCTCTCCCCGTTCTGGAGCCGATTGTGGCGAAATAGGCTCCACAATCGGCTCCAGAACGTTTCCGGGGGGCGAGCTGTTGGAGAGGTTCTGGGTGCTGCGGGATCGGCGTTTCGGGCTGGCCGAACCGTCGGGTGGGCCGTTCAGGGTGCGAGTGCGCGGGTGAGTTTGTGTACGAACAGGTCGACGTCCTCGGTCCGGCTGTCCCAGGAGGCAACCAGTCGGATCACCGCTGCCTCACCCGCTTCGAAGAGCAGCGGTCGGTGCGGGGCGAGCGACTCCACAAGGCGGCGGCCCGCCTCAAGCGGCAGGCTGAGAAACACGATGTTCGCCTCGACCTTCTGGGCAACCTCGACTCCGTCGGTCCAGCTGACCGCATCGCCGAGAGTTCGGGCGATCGCGTTTGAGTGGCCGGCGATCTCGCGCCAGAGCTCGCCTTCAAGCTGGGCGTTCAACTGAGCGGAGACGAACCGCATCTTCGAGGCGAGCTGAAGCGAGCCTTTCCGCAGTACCTCGAAGCCGACGGCCAGTTCCGGGCCTGCGAAGATCACAGCTTCCCCGAACGCGGCGCCGTTCTTGTTGGCACCGAGAGTCAGCACGTCTGCCCCCGCTCCGAGGCTCAGGCTGGACAGGCTCACCTGCTGGTGGGCGGCGGCGTTGGCCAGCCGTGCACCGTCCACATGGAGCAGCATTCCGTGCTCGTGGGCGAACTCGGCCAGGGCGGTCACTTCGTCTGCGCTGTAGGCAGTACCGACCTCGGTCGCCTGGGTGATCGAGACCACCGCAGGCCAGGCGGCGTGTGGCAGGTCAGCCGGATCCGCCAGGCGAGTTGCGGCGAGCTCGGGGGTGAGCTTGCCGTCCGGGGTGTCGACGTCCAGCAGTTTCACCCCGGCGATCGCTTCCGGGGCGGCGGTTTCGTCGACCGTCATGTGAGCGGTTGCGGCGCAGATCACCGCCTGATGTGGCCTGGATATCGCCCGCAAGGCGGCCACATTCGCCCCCGTGCCGTTCAGCATCGGGCAACCGACCGCGTTCTCCCCGAACTCGGCCCGAACCAGCTCTCCGAACCGGACGGTCTCAGAGTCCCTCCCGTAGGGGGCGCAGTGTCCATGGTTCACGCGGGCGAGCGCATCCAGCATCGCCGGATGGGCACCGGAGCAGTTGTCGGAGGCGAATCCGCGAGACGGCTGATCATCCATGCGGGTGAGTATCCCTCCTGCCGCTACAGGGCGGTCGGGGAGGCTGCCGGGGCCAGCCAGCTCAGGCGGGCCGAGGTGAATAAACTGGAAAGTCCAGCCGGGGGAGTGCCCGAGTGGTTAAAGGGGACTGGCTGTAAACCAGTTGGCTCTGCCTACACAGGTTCGAATCCTGTCTCCCCCATACCGGCGTCCGGCCCATGTCCCTGGCCCAACTCGCTCTGGATCCGCGCCCGCACCCTCTTCAGCAGGTCAGCCGTCTCGGCGGGCCGGTCCTCCATCGCTCGCGAGGTGACGCGCACCGTGCGGTAACCGCGGGCCGTGTTGATCGCGTCCCGCCGTCGGTCCCGCTCAAACGCTTCGCGGCTTCGATGCCAGGTCCAGCTGTCCACCTCGACGATCAGTCTCAGTCCCTCCCAGACACAGTCGATCCGGAACTCGCCGATCGGGACGTTGACTCTCGCTTCGTTCAGGTTGATGTCATGGTTGCGACAGAACTGCCGGAAGCGGAGTTCCAGCTCCGATTCAGTGAGCGCATCGTCAAGGTCAGGGGCAAGGACCACAGCCCGGTACTTCCTCAACCCCTTCCAGCCCCGCCCCCGTGCACCGGTTCGCTCGATTTCGTCCGATCGCCAGACGCGCTCCCGCTCACCGGCTGCAACCATGGACTGAAGCCGGGGCAAGGACTCCCTGGCCGCGAGGTCGAGAAGAGTCCTGGAGGGAGTGGTCGTCCGGATCTGGTTGACCGTTGTGATTTCGTGCTCCGGGAGGTCTCGACTCCGGTGAACGACCAGCGTCCAGCCCGAGGAGGGTCCCGCCGGTCGTCGGTCCTCCAGGGGCCGGGTGTGCCCGACCGGCCGGATCACCTCGATCACGGATGGTGGAGGAACCAGCCCATGGAGTGCCGCCGCACTGCGGTGAGAGAGGACCGAACCCTCCGGACCGGTGAGCGTTGCCGCCATGCACAGGCCAAGAAAGTGGAGCACCCCGATTCCGGTTGCATAGGTCCCGGCAAAGACCCCGACGAGAATGCCGGACGAAAGCCAGCCAGAGATGGTTCTGGGAGGGATCCCGGCCGCAAGTAGTTGATCCCGGCTGACGGTGCCGTGCTGACCACGGGCCATAGACAGGTGCCGCGTGCCTGACGGACCGGTCTCGTTGGTTGTTCCCGGGGTGACGGCCATGGCCACCACGCTGCCAAAGGTCCGCTCACAGATGGGTCAAACGAGTGACTTTTCCCCGGCGACTTCCATGTGTTTCACGAAATTCTCGGCCGGGAGGCCGGCCTTCAGAGCAACCGGCCACCTTGCCCCGATCCCACACACCCCGTTCTGGAGCCGGTTGTGGAGTCCATGAGGCCACAATCGGCTCCAGTACACCGAGGCGCCTGGTGGGATCCGTTCTGGAGCCGATAGTGGAGGCTATTTGGCCACAATCGGCTCCAGAA
>JAMLGI010000030.1 GCA_023958085.1 Solirubrobacterales bacterium
GGCAGAACGACGGTTTCAAGAACCTGATGCGCCTCTTCTACGGCACCGGCAGTGCGCTGAACGGCTACGACCAGTACGGCCACTACCAGCGGACCAACGCCCTGGTGACACCCTGTACACCGTACGCCAGCGCCAACCTGTTCCCCGGCTGTTCGGCGCTCTGGTCGGTGCAACGGGCCCAGCTCGCAAACGCCGGGTTCGACCGGGCCCTGCCCGAACTGGAAGATCCCGAGAACCAGAACGGGACCACCGGACCGACCGGACCGACCGGATCGACCGGCGATACCGGGGCCACCGGTGATACCGGTACGACCGGAACCAGCGGCGCGATCGGCCCGACCGGTTCGATCCTGCCGCTGCCGGGCCGGGCCGATGGCGGTTCCGGCGATGACGGGGCGACGCCGGCCCCGGATGACCATCGCGGTCAGGCGCAGAGCCGCAGCGACAGCGCCACCGGGCTCCGGAAGCGAGTTCCGATCCTCGACTACCTGCTGGGTGGATGATGCACAAGAGTCGACGGAAATCCAGAATCTCGGCCAACCCGCTGCTGGTGGGTGCGGTCACCACGATCATCGCGGTGGTCGGCGTGTTCTTCTCCTACAACGCGAACATGGGTCTGCCGTTCGTGCCGACCTACCGGATCAACGCCGAGCTGCCGACCGGGGCTTCCCTGGTCCAGGGCAACGAGGTTCGGATCGCCGGGGTCAGGGTCGGCATCGTCAACTCGGTCAAGGCGAAGCAGCTCGACAACGGCCGCACGATCGCCAAGCTGGACCTGAAGCTGGACAAGAGCGCCCAGCCGGTTCCGGTCAACTCGACGATCACCGTGCGGCAACGCTCGGCGATGGGCCTCAAGTACCTCCTGCTCACCCCCGGTGATTCCGCCGAGGGCCTCAAGCCGGGTGGGACGATCCCGCTCTCCCAGGCCACCCCGGAGACGGTGGACATGGACCAGTGGTTCAACATGTTCCAGCCCGACGTCCGCCGGGCGATCCAGCGCAACCTGGCCGAGTACGGCGGCATGTTCGCCGCCCGCGGCGACGCGGTCAACGAGATTCTCGGCGAGCTGCCGCCGCTGCTCAAGGTGGCCGAGCCGGTGACCCGGAACCTTTCCTCGAAGCAGACCGACCTCGAAGGGTTCATCAAGGGCCTGAGTCAGGCCGCAGCCGAGGTGGCTCCGGTGGCCGACCAGCAGGCGGAGATGTTCGTCGCCCTGAACACCACCTTTGACGCCCTGGCGGAGGTTGCCCGACCCTACATGCAGGACTCGATCACCGAGGGTGTCAAGACCCAGCTTGTGATCCAGCGCGAGGCTCCCCGGATCCGTCCCTTCCTCAACACTTCAGCCAGGTTCATGAAGGCGTTCTATCCCGGAGCCAAGGCGCTCGGTGAGAGCGCTCCGATCGTCAGCTCCTCGTTCGACGTCGGTATCCCGGTGCTGAACTCCTCGCCGAGGCTCTACAACGAGCTCGGCCCGACCGCCCGTTCGCTCCGCCAGTTCGGGGCCAGCACCCAGGTCAACCGGGGAATCGACACCCTGATCAACACCAGCCGGATTCTGAAACCGCTGATGGCCTACGTCGGACCGGCCCAGAACGTCTGCAACTATCTGGCCCTGACCCTGCGGAACGTCCCCGAAACGATGTCGATGGGCAACGGCGATGGCCGGTGGGTGCGGGCGATCTCGACCTTCGCCCCGCTCGGCCCGAACGCCGAGTCGGTACCCGCGGCCGCCCCGGCCAACGGTGGCGGCATCAACCCCGATGCGGCCGGCAAGAACTTCCTGCACAGCAACCCGTATCCCTGGACCGCCTCGCCCGGTCAGCCCCGCGCCTGCGCCGCCGGCAACGAGATCTATCAGGCAGGGCGTCAGGTGATCGGCAACGAGATGGGCAGCCTGGCCACCCCGGTCGACATGACCGAAGGCCAGAGCCAGAAGCAGCTCAACTGGGGGAAGGGCCAGTGAGCGAGTCCTCCTACAAGCCCCAGAGCGAACACAAACGCAAGGTCTCGCGCTACAACCAGCAGTTCTTCCGGGACTGGGGCGGACCCGGACCGCTGTTCTTCGGTGCCGTTGCGGTTGTCCTGGTCGTGATCGGGCTCTACCTGGCCTTCACCAAGACGATTCCCTTCACCAGCCCGGAGTACGAACTGAAGGCAACCTTCTCGAACGCGGTCAACATCGCACTCAAGTCCCCGGTCCGGGTGGCCGGCATCAACGTCGGCAAGGTGACCAAGGTGGAAGGCCGGGGCAACAACACCGTGGTCACCTTCACGGTGGACCAGGAGGGACGTCCGATCCGTGAGGATGCCGCCGCCAGGATCCGGCCTCGCCTCTTCCTCGAAGGCAACTGGTTCATCGACCTCGATCCGGGCACGCCCGATTCGAAGGAGATGCCTGACAAAGGCATGATCCCGCTCAGTCACACCGCTACCAGCGTTCAGGTGGGCGATGTTCTGAGGACGCTCCAGACTCCCGAGCGGGCCAACATCCAGCGCCTGCTGGAAAGCCTCGGTACCGGACTCAACGAAAAGCCGACGGCAGAGCAGGATCTGACCTTCGAGCCGTTCGTCCAGGGCCTGAGCGGCGGTGAAGCCCTGAATCTCGCCTACCGACAGGGTGAGGTTGCCGCCCGGGGCACCGCAGTCGTCAACGCGGCGACTCTCGGCACAGGACCGAACGACCTGGGCAACCTGCTTCGCGGCCTTTCCCGGGTGACCGGAGCAGTCGACGAGCGTGGCGATGACCTCCAGGGCTTCGTGACCAACTTCGCCACTTTCACCGGGGCGCTGGCGGCGGAGTCGGAGAATCTCGGTCTGACCATCCAGCGTCTCGGGCCGACCCTGGTTGTCGCCCGGCGGGCTCTGACCAGCCTCAACGCGAGCCTGCCGGCCCTGCGCGGATTCGCGATCGCGTCGACCCCCGGTCTGAACGAGCTGCCCCGCACCATCCGTGTTACCAGGCCGCT
>JAMLGI010000031.1 GCA_023958085.1 Solirubrobacterales bacterium
TGCTCGAAACCCGTGGCGACGAGCTCAGCGACTACGAGTTCAAGTCCCTGCGGGAGGCCTCCCTCCTGACTCCGGAGCAGATCGAGGCGGGCCACCTGGAACTCGCCCGGTACCGCGAACGGATCGACCGCCTGTTCGAGGAGTACGACCTGATCTGCACCCCGACCGTGGCCGCACCGGCCTTCGAGATCGGCCGACGGCCCCGCAAGCTGGACGGCGAACGAGTCAGCGCCCTCTGGGGGGCGTTTCCCTTCACCGTGCCGTTCAACGTCGGCCGGACCACGGCCGCGACCCTGCCCTGCGGTCTCGTGGCCGGAATGCCGGTCGGGCTGCAGCTGGTCGCTGCCCCCGGGGCCGAGGCGATGCTGCTCGACGTCTGCGAGCAGCTCGAGGCCGAACTCGCCTTCGCCCGCTCCCCGGTGATCGACCGCTGGATTGACGTCGCCTCATCCCGGCAGAGCGAGCCCGTATGACCGTGGTCACGATCGAGTACCGGGATCGGGTCGCGCTCCTGACCCTCGCCTCACCGGAGAACCGGAACGCCCTGTCGCGAAGGCTCCTCAGCGAGCTGCGAGGGGCGCTTGCCGAGGTCGCCGGCCGGGACGTTGGAGCGGTCATTCTCAGCGGCAGCGGCCCCGCGTTCAGCGCCGGTGCCGACATCGGGGAGCTGAGCGGCACGATCGAGGATCTCGCCATGGACGAGGCGGTCGCCGCAGCCACCAATGCGGTGCGTGCCTGCCCGCTGCCCGTGATCGCGGCGATCGAAGGTCCGTGCATGGGGGCGGCGGTCGATCTCGCCCTGGCCTGTGACGTCCGGATCGTGTCCGAGGACGGGTTCTTCGCGGTCCCGGCGGTGGCGCTCGGCATCCTCTACAGCCCCGAGTCGCTCAAGCGGATGGCCGGACGGGTCAACCACCAGACCCTCGCCCGGCTGCTGCTGCTCGGCGAACGGATCGGCGGTCGGGACGCGGTCGATGCCGGTCTGGCTGCCCGTTCGGTCGCAGCCGGCGAAACGGTTGCCGAGGCCCTCGCCCTCTGCGAGCGGGTCACCGGCCGGGAACCGGAGGCCGGGGCCGCGACCAAGGCGATCCTGGACGCGCTGTCCGACGATCGATTCTTTCCCCACGAGTGGCAGGATCTGCGCATGCAGCTTCTCGCCTCGGATGTCCGGGCGGAACGGATCCGTGCAGCCAAGCGGCGACTGGAGAAACAGTGAACGAGGACCACAAGGGTTCCGGACCCGAGGATCTCGGCCTGGCCACCCTCGCCGGCACCGGCCTCGGTGAACGGACGATCGGATACGACCAGCGTGACGCGATCCTCTACGCCCTCGCGGTCGGCGCCCCGGCCGAACGGCTGGATCTGGTCTACGAACGTGACCTGCGGACCCTGCCGACGATCGGGACCGGTCTCGGCCTGTGGGCGGTCGAGGCGGCCGGGGAACTCGGACTCTACGACCGTGCCCGTTCGCTTCATGTGGGTCAGACCCTCGAGGTGCGAAAGCCGTTTCCGCGGGAGGTATCGATGCCCAGCAGCGGCCGGGTGAGCGCCGTCTGGGACAAGGGCCGGGCGACCGTGATTGAGATCGAGGTCGAGTCCGAACTATTTCGGGCCGGCTACACGATCTTCATTCCCGGTCTCGGTGGCTGGGGCGGTGAACGGGGCCCCTCGGGTGCCCCGGCGGACGAGTTCGAACCGGTCTGGAGTGTCGAACGGGACGTCCGCCCGGATGCGGCCGCCCTCTACCGGCTAACCGGGGATCGCCATCCGGTTCACATCGACCCGGAGGTCGCTGCCGCCGGCGGATTCGACAGGCCGATTCTCCACGGACTGGCCACCCTCGGAATGGCTGCCCTCGAGGTGGCGGACGCCGCCGATTCGCACCCGGCGGATCTGACCGCCCTCGACGCCCGGTTCGCCGCACCGGTGCTGCCGGGCGAGAGCCTGAAGTTCAGGGCCGGCCCGGTCGAGAACGGGACGGTGCCGTTCGTGGTGGAGTCCGGTGGCGGCACCGTGGCCCTGAAGGACGGCCGGGCCAGCTACGCCTGACGGTCGAGACCGGCAGGCGACCGG